>JALEUQ010000102.1 GCA_022780965.1 Clostridiales bacterium | reverse complement strand
ATAGTTGTCATATCTTAACTCCAAATATTAATAACTCTCAAATTCAAAAACTCAGAAATCCAGGAATGCCTATCTTCCGGCCTCCTTCTCAATTGCTTCAATAAGCTCACGGCTTTTGGCAAGAAGCTCAGCTGACGCATTGGCGCTCTCCAGCTTGCTGTGCAGAACAGCAGCATCGCTGACAGCCCATCCTATAAGAACATTTTCATCTGACTTGCTGCCGGCAGCAGCCTTTACCTTGCCGTCAACAACTGCAATTCCGCTTCTTGGCATTTTCCTCACAACGAAACCGTACCTGACTATAATCGTGTAGCAGATCAGCACCAGAGCAGACCTTATTACAGCGGCAGCAATCAAAATAAGCACAATCCTTCCTTCGATGACTGCACTTCCTTCTCTGAGTACCATTTCTATGAAATTCGCGATGAAATCAGGGATAATCAAAAGACTGAAAATCCATGGCGGACGATTCTCCCAGTGTTTTAACTGGAAAATCAGATACACAATAATACCGTACACGGCATAGAATGCGAATGCAGGCATACCCTGCTCCCAGATGGTTGACGGCCCCACAATGCCGCCTTCCGTTTCGAAAACTCCCAGAGTCATTATGCCCACCGCCGACAAGAAGATTACCGGCAGAGCAGCGAACTCTTCAAGGAGCAACATAAGTAGCGCGAAAACAATGACTCCGGCCGAGATAACGAAACCCTCTGTAAACATCTTGACATTGAGCTGTGCTGCAACAATGACAATCACGCTGTACATAAGCGTGTAGATGAAAGGATTGCGGGTCTTTCTCTCCGGAGGCACATGCTGACACGCACGCTGTCCAGATTTGTTCATTTCCCCTCCTCACTCAGAAATAAACTCTGAAAATAACAAAATAAATAATGCATAAATTCCTTAGAATTAAATTGTATCATAATTCTAATAATTAATAAAGAGCTTCATTTTCAGAGCCTTTTCGAGCATTCTAAGAGGATTCATAAGCTTGCATGCAGAAACACCAAAGGACGAGAACAATATGTCCCGTCCTTTAGTGTCATTATCACTATTCATACGCATTGGAGGTTATTTCATGTTAAATACTTCTATATGATGTCTGACGTTTTCATAAGTTCCCTGAACCATAGCTTCATTGAGACCGAAATAGTCGTGAGAACCGTTTCCGCACAGATACTCCTCAGCTCTCATGGTCAGTCTGTTGAAGCTTGCAGTGGCTATGTTCACCTTGACAATGCCGCATCTTATGGCTTCTCTGAAATCGTCATCACTGATGCCGCTTCCGCCGTGAAGCACCAGATGTGTATCCCCAACCCTGTCTCTTACTTCCTCAATCACATTGAATGCAAGTTTTGGCGCTGCCTTATAGTTTCCGTGAGCATTGCCTACAGCAACAGCAAGCGCATCCACCCCGGTCTCTCTGCAGAATACTGCCGCTTCTTCAGGATCCGTATACCTGATACCGTGGTCACAGCTGCCGTCTTCGCTGCCGCCTACCATTCCAAGCTCAGCTTCAACTGTCACGCCCAGCGGCGCTGCCAGCTCCTTTACACTGCGTGTTCTCTCAATGTTTTCTTCGAAACTGTACAGTGAGCTGTCGTACATAACCGACGTGAAGCCTAAATTGAGCGCTTTTTTTACCACATCTTCTGTAAGGCCGTGATCCAGGTGCACAGCAATATCAACTTTGGCATTCTCTGCTGCGCTTATCATCATTGGCCCCATGAATTCAAGCGGCGAGTGTCTGAGTCTTACCTCTGCAATCTGCAGAATAATGGGAGTATTCATCTCCTCTGCAGCCTTAACGGCGCCTGCAACCATCTCCATGTTTCCCACGCTGAATGCACCTGCGCCTCTATGCTCTGCCGCAGCCTGGTCCAAAAGTTTTTTCATGCTTACTAAAGCCATTGTCTACCATCCTCCCGTTACAGCTGAGCTTCATGCAGCCATACATATCTTTCATCTTCGCATCTGTCGGTCTGCAGCCAGGGATTACCATCAAGATGCCTTATCATCCAGCATGTATACATCTGGAATCCAGGGGCAGCAGCCTGCGGATGGAGCTCTCCTCCGGGTATTGCCGAAAAACTGTTGTTGACACTCTTGAAAACTTCATCACCTACGAAGCTTGCTCCGAATCCTTCCGGCCTGTCAAACTTGAACAGATATGTCTCTGGCTGAGGATGTCTGTGAGGCAGATAACCTGACCAGTTGCCCCTGTCATTGAGGACCTCTCCCAGTACCATGTTGGATTCAGGTGAAATGTCATGGTCAAAAATTGTGTTGACGCGTCTTTTGGCCACGTTGCCGAACTTGCCAACGCATGAATATTTCCACGGTGCATCCTCCGGCTTGTAGAATTCGCTGCTGAATTCTCTGTCATTGTGTGTGCACTGCACCAGGATTTCAGAATCTTCGACTGCAGTTACCTCTACAGCATTATTTCTGCACACGTGTACACACCATGGTCCTTCAGTAAACACATCTCTACGTGCAGCTTCTGCACTTACATCATCCCATTTATACACTACATTACCCGCGAGAAGCAGTACCGCCGTCTCTTCTTCCTGACGCATGAACACTCTTTTTTCATCTTTTTTCAACTTGTATACGCGAATGTCCATCATCATTTCACTGTAATCATTGTCATATGTTGTCAGAATCATTTCGCCATTACTGTCAAATTCAGGATAACCGAATAATTTGCTCATAACCTGCCTCCTTAATATGCTCTGGCATTGTTTCTGCCGTTCATGACACCTTCGCAGGCTTCCTGTACCGATTCTTTTACCGATGTTGTAGCAATGCCCACATTCCACCATGAATCATATCCGTCTGTCATTGTCTTAGGGATTACCTTAAGGTCAAACAGGCAGGCAGTATCCTGACTCTTGGCATCACCAAGCGCAGCTTCAAGTTCCTCTATTGTTCTGCATGTATATGTTTTAAGGCCGTATCCTTCACCGATTTTGGCATAGTCAACAGGAATAAGGTCTCCGCAAGGCTTCCTGCCGTCTGTATATCTAAACTCGGTAGCAAGACTTCCGATACCGTGATTCATCTCCAGGTTGTTAATGCAGCCGAAACCGCAGTTATCGAATACAAGAATGTTGACTTTCTGTCTTTCCTGCATTATTGTCATGATTTCGCTGTGAAGCATCTGGAAACTAGAATCGCCTACAACACAGTAAACTTCATTATCCGGTTCAGCGAATTTGACTCCCAGAGTTGCCGCCACTTCGTATCCCATGCATGAATATCCGTATTCTGCGTGATATCCGCCACGCTTGTCAGTAGTCCACATTCTCTGCATGCAGCTTGGCAGTGAACCTCCGGCAGTAATGATTGTTGCATCATCATCTATCACTCTTCTTATTGCAGCCAGTGCTGCTGTCTGAGAAATTCTGCCGTCTGTAAGCTTAACGAATTCCGGAATTGTCCTTGGATCTCTTGCCTTGATAAGCGGTTCGAAATCCTCTCCTGTATATCTTATTGAAGCGAGACGTTCCATTTCCTTGTCCCAGTCAGCCTTGGCTTCAGCAATTTCATTTTTATATGCCGATACATATCCGGCCTCTCTGAGAATTGCAGCAAGTGCTTCAACAGTCACTTTGGCATCGCCTACCGCCTTGACTGCGTCCATCTTGTAAGCGTGGTATCTTGAATTGTTGATTGTCACGAACTTCACGTCAGGATTCTGATAAAGCCACTTGGAGCTGGTTGTAAAGTCTGACAGTCTTGATCCAATTGCAATTACCACATCTGCGTCCTTTGCTATGATATTTGATGCTGATGTTCCGGTAACACCTATGCCTCCGAGACAGTACGGATGACTTGACACGCATGCACTCTTGCCGCTCTGTGTCTCTCCGAAAGGAATCCTGAATTCTTCGCAGAACTTCTCGACAGTTTCTCCTGCGCCCGAGTATTTAACACCGCCTCCGACTATTACCAGCGGCTTTTTAGCCTCTCTGATAACTTCAGCAATGTCATCCAGTTCTTCAGGCGCTGCCACCTGTCTCACAATGCGATGAACTCTCTTCTTGAAGAAGTATTCAGGGAAATCGTATGACTCACCTTCTACATCCTGCGGTAATGCAATACAGCATGCGCCTGTTTCAGCGGGATCTGTCAGCACTCTCATTGCGTTAATCAGCGCTGTCATGACCATTTCAGGTCTTGTTACTCTGTCCCAGTATTTGCATACAGGTCTGAACGCATCATTAGTAGTTACTGCCAGGCTGCTGCTCTGTTCCAGCTGCTGGAGCACAGGGTCAGGCTGCCTTGAAGCGAATGTGTCAGCAGGGAATACGAGAAGAGGAATGTTGTTTACCGTTGCTGTAGCACAAGCTGTCACCATGTTGGCAGCTCCCGGTCCTACTGAAGACGCGCATGCTATAATTCTTTTTCTGTCAGACTGCTTGGCAAAAGCGATAGCAGCATGACACATACCCTGTTCATTTCTGCCCTGCATTACCTTGAGCCGGCCCGGATTGGTATCCAGGGCTTCTCCCAGCCCTACAGCGATACCATGGCCGAATATGGTGAAAAATCCTTCAACGAATTTAGTTTCAACTCCATCCATTGATACATACTGGTTGTCCAGGAATTTAACGATGGCCTGTGCCGTCGTCATTCTAATTGTCTGCTTCATTGTTCGATGCTCCTTTGCTATGCTCTGGCTATCATTTCGCCGAATTTCTCTTTTTCTTCTTTTATGAACGCCCTTACTTCATCCGGGCCGGGCAGTGAATCCGAGCAGTTGTTGCTTCTTACCATCATAGAAGCTTCTGCTGAGCCGAATTCCAGACAGTCAATCATTTCCCATCCGCTGTAAACCCCATAAAGGAATCCTGAACTGTATCCATCTCCGCCGCCGAAGCCCTTCCTGGCTTCAACAGGGAAAGGCTTGATACTGAATTTCTCGCCTGTGTACGAATATGCAGTTGATCCTTTCATGCCGTGCTTGATTACTACGAGTCTGGCGTTGTGATTCTGCCAGTATTCTGCGCTTTCCTCATCGGTCATTCCAGGTCTGATGAGCTTTTCGGTCAAATCGAATTCTTCCCTTGAGCCCATGATTATATCCGCTTCCTTGGCTACCATCGAATAGTATATTGATATTTCGTCTGAATTCTTCCAGTTGTACTCCCTGTAGTCAATGTCGAATATGATTCTCGTATTGTTTCTCTTGGCAAGGAGTACAGCCTTGATTGCTGCTTCCCTTGAAGGGCTTTCTGCCAGAGCGGTTCCCGAAATCAGGATACCCTTGGCACTTCTTATGTACTCTTCATCGATATCATCCACGCTAAGCTGCAGATCCGCGATGCAGTTTCTGTACATGAGAATGCTGCTCTGCGAAGGCGAAAGCATCTCTGTAAATGTAAGTCCCAGCTTCTCTCCCCCTGTACATCTGGTTATATGAGATGTATCTATACCCTCTTTTTCGAAGTATTCTGTTACAAAATCACCGAACTGATCATCAGATACCTTGCCGATAAAACCCGCCTTCAATCCGTGTCTTGTTACTCCCACAGCAGTGTTGGCAGGAGAACCTCCTACAAACTTTTCGAAAACGTGCACATCTTTTAGTGGTTTGAACTCTTCTTTTAATGCATCGGTGTATATAGGATTGAAGTCTATGGCCACACGGCCGAGCAGAATCAGGTCCAGTTTTCTGTTTTCATCAAATTCAATGTATTTCATTTCTTATAATTCTCCTCTTGATTCACGTTCACTGAGTTCTTCCATAATTTTGTCATAGTACTTGTCAAGCTTATAGAATGCCAGTGTTACAATTCCGATTACTGCAACTACAGCCGGTCCGAATTCATAAATTCGTACAATCATGTCCAGTGCTGACTGAGGCTGTTCAACTGCTACTGCTGCAGAACTGATATACCCTGCTGCACTGAGAAGTCCTGTCATTGCGGCTGCTGCAACACCTGAACCAACCTTGGTTCCTATTGAGCCGCCGGCGAAGATCATTCCTTCTTGTCTTACGTGGGTTTTCCACTGCCCGAACTCAACTACATCGCCAATCATGCCGAATACTACTGCGTTGAGCGGTGCCAGACCTACAGCTCTCATGAGGCAGCTTATTACCATCCATGCCAGGCTGTCCGGATTCATGCAGAAGATAAGCTGTCCTGCCAGAATTATGAACATTCCTGCCAGAGCTGCGTTCCTCTTGCCTACGCGTTTTACGATAGGTGCGCAAAGGAAGATGCATAATACCAGAGTTAAGGTTTCAGTCAGATACAGTGCACTGTAGAGCCATGTATCATTGTGGAATATGTACTTGCAGTAGTACGGAAGTATTGTTCCTGATATGCTGGATGATACGCTCTGAAGCATCCAGAGTACGAGCACAGCCCAGAAGTACTGGTTTGTAATCAGAGCCTTAAGACCCTTGCCTACAGGAGTCTTTCTCTTCTCAGGAGCAACGTTTATTACTACTGTCTCCTTACAGTTAAAGAAGCAGATGAGCAGAAGAGCAAGCGCAAGTGCAGCCCATATGCTCATTGCGATAACCCATGAAGTCTGAGTATTGCCGAACAGCTTGACAAGCGGCATGGTAAAAATAACCGCTATGATTCTGCCCAGAGGCGAAAGTCCCATTCTTACTACACTCAGCATGTTTCTTTCTTCTGATATTCTTGTCATCATTGTTGACAGGCTTCCGTACGGCAGGTTGATTGCCGTGTAGCAGAAGGTTGTACAGAAGTTGTATGAAACAAAGATGTATATTGCCTGCAGATTAGTATCTGTATGAGGTACAGTAAACAGTGCCACTGCAGAAATCGCATATGGAATGCTCATCCAGAGAAGCCATGGTCTTGACTTGCCCCACTTGGAGTTTGTCTTCTCAACCAGAATTCCCATTATCAGATCTGTGAATCCGTCGAACATTCTTGAAGCCAGCATGATAAGACCGACCATGGCTGCATTGATTCCCACGTAATCTGTATAGAACAGTGTCAGCAGTGTTCCAACCATTCCGAAAATGAAGTTGCATGCCACATCACCGCCGGCATATGAGAATCTCACCTTCCATGAAAGTCTGCCGCTGCCATTCATGTTGTTTAAATTGTTATTTTCCATCACAAACACTCCTCATCTCCAACCTGTACTAAACTGTTACTTCTGAAAGCTTGACAGGTCTGTGCTCTTTAAGTGAGATACCTGCAGCGATTCCCATTCTTACTGGTTCAAGTCCGTCCATAATTCCAAGTGGAGTTTCCTTGTCGTTTTCAATTGCGTCTATGAAACATCCCACTTCTCTTGCATAAGCGTCCATGTATCTTTCCAGGAAGAAGTGAAGCGGTTTCTCGCCTGTTACGCCTGCAGCGCTGCTGATTACAGCTGATGATGCAGCATCATTGCTTACTGAAACCATACCATCTGATCCGAATACTTCAGCTCTTTGGTCGTAACCGTACACTGCTTTTCTTGAGTTGTCGATAACGGCGATTGCACCGTTTTCCATCTTGATTGTGATGACAGCTGTGTCAACGTCTCCTGCTTCGCCGATTGCAGGATCTACGAGAACTGCAGCTTCAACATAGATTTCTTCAGCGTTGCAGCCTGCCAGGAAACGAACCATATCGAAATCATGAATTGTCATGTCCAGGAACATTCCGCCTGAAACTTTGACATACTCCAGTGCAGGCGGCTCAGGGTCTCTTGAAGTAATCTTGATAATCTGAGGAGTACCGATTTTGCCGGATGCTACAGCCTCCTGAACTGCCATGAAGTTGTGGTCAAATCTGCGGTTGAAGCCAACCTGATACTTGACATTGCTGTCCTTGAGAGCATCGATAACCTGCTGGATTTTCTCTATATCGTGGTCAACCGGCTTCTCGCAGAAAACGTGCTTGCCTGCTTTGATTGCTTCTACTGAAATTACAGAGTGAGTGTCTGTCGATGAGCAGATGAGAACTGCGTCGATATTTTCGTCAGCAAGCACTTCCTTGTAATCCTTTGTTACCTTGGCTATGCCCATTTCCTTTGCCCATGCTTCAGTCTCTTCGTTCATGAATGGATCTGCCAGTGCTGCAACCTTGCCGTCAGCAACTTTAGTGCAGATGCTTTCTACATGTACTTTACCGATTCTTCCTGCTCCGATGATTCCTACATTTACCATTGTTTTCTCCTTTTCACACTTTACTTATTCGCCCGTTTTTATGATTTCTTCGACATTTCTTCTAGAGTCCTGTCTTCTCTGCTATGTACTTTCTTGCCTTAATTGCATATTCCAGAGGATTAGCCTTGGCAGGATCCTGTTCTGCCTCCACCAGCATATATCCCTCGTATCCATTATCTTCAAGCACCTTGAAAATAGGTTCGAAATCGATGCACCCGTCTCCCGGTACGGTGAATGCTCCCATTCTTACACCTGCCAGGAAACTGAGTTCTTCTCTCTTCACCTGCTCTACGACTTCTTTTCTTATATCCTTCAAGTGTACATGCTTAATTCTGTCCTTGTACTTACGAACCATCTCCAGAGGATCTGCTCCGCAGTATGCGAAGTGACCTGTATCATAAAGGAGGCTTAAGTATTCAGGGTCTGTACCGTTCATGAGTCTCTCAACTTCATCAGCATCCTGAACTACTGTACCCATATGGTGATGGAATGTCAGGCTGATGCCATACTCTTCTTTAGCAATCTTTCCCAGCTTGTTGAGGCCATCGCAAAGCAGATTCCACTCTTCATCGTTCATCACGTATTTGTGTCCAAATACCGGAGTGTCCATCTGTCCCTGCACACTGTAGCTCTGTTCTGATGCTCCGATTACCTTAGCTCCCATTGCTCTGAGGAACTCAAGCTGGTTTCTGAATTCAGCTTCTACTTCATCAAAGGGTCTGCTGATCAGGAATGATGAGAACCACTGGTTGCAGATTTCCATGTTTCTCAATTCCAGAGCCTTGCCCAGAACTTTCGGATCTTTCGGATACTTGTTTCCTACTTCACATCCTGTGAATCCTGCCAGTGCCATTTCGCTCACACACTGTTCGAAAGTATTCTCGCTTCCCAGATCCGGCATGTCATCATTTGTCCATGCGATTGGTGCAATTCCTAATTTAACCTTGTTCTTATCTAACATAGCGCAACCTCTCTTTTCATTTTCACGATTTTCGCGTGCTTCACTTGATGTATAAATCATAGCAACGGATTTATCGGGATAATATTGGGACAAATTTTAAATTTGATGGTCTTTTCTTTATGTAAAAAGTGCACTATTTTGTGATTTGCCGTTTTTTGTTGTAATATTTTATGTTTGTAAAAATTTTCATGCTTTGCACGCGTTTGCACGCGCACAAAAGAGGGCTGCGTGCAATAGTGCACGCAGCCCTCTTTAAAATTTCGCACGCATCATCTGATACGCGACATATCTCATTCAGTTTAATCAGCTTTTCTTCCTGAATTCAGCCGGTCCGATTCCGTTAAGTTTCTTAAATGCTTTAGAAAAATAGTGATAGTCGTTAAACCCCGATCTGGCAGCTACATCCTTCACTTTAAGATTGGTTTCCATAAGCAGATTCCTGGCACACTCCATTCTTTTTTCAAGCAGGAAATTAGAAAAACCTGTACCCACTTCCTGCGTAAACCTGTAACTGAGGTATGCCGGTGTCACTCCCGCCACTTCCGCAGCATCCGAAAGTCCTATGTTCTCCTTATAATGGCTTGCTGCGAATTCCGCCGCTATTTTAACCGCCTTGCCTGCAGTTTCGGGAATCTCAGGTGCAATGCCTGCAGCAGCATTTGCAGACCCTTTCTCTATAATCTCATACACCTGCTCCATTTTGACAGGTCGTGCATATCTGCCTACCATATCGGGACATATTATTCCCATCATTTCCTTAAGCCATTTTCGCACAACATGAGGATCCGTATTGCTTTTCTCCATGGCGCTTCCCGCCTGCCGGCAGACGGCCATAAGCTTGTCTCTGTTATGACTGAATCTGAAAGCATCCGCTCTTACAAGCGCTTCCTCAGCCTCTTCAGGCAGAGTGTCCGTAAACCTGCGAATTCTTTCATAATACATTACCTTGTCATTCTCATAGAATCCCGCTTTGATAGCCTGTCTCGTCTGCTCATAGGCTTCCGAAATGCACGAAGGCCCGCTGCATATGCTGCTCACCGAAATCTGGAACATCTCCGCCTCCTTAAGACATACCGCCTTGCATATGGCAGTTGCCCTTCTCATGCTTTCATGCATGTGACTGCTCCTGTACATGCCCGAAAGATCGACGAAACAGCACAGCATGCCCGATCCGATGTATGCAGCCTGGATATCTCTCACCTCCAGGTCTTTGACCTTATGCAGCTGCTGATTCAGCATGTCCTGAAATTCTGTACAGTACCTGTCCTGCTGCAGCGCAGCCAGAGAATCAGAGTTCTCATTCCACGTGCTAAGCATCATGCTTACAGCTCCGCAGCACTGATACTCTCCTTCAACACCTGACTTCACTCTTTCCTTTTCACGCTGTTTGCCGGTCAGTGAATCTGCCAGAACCTTCCTGAAAAAGTGTGGGCGCGCGTCTTCTGTTCTCTCCTTGTCAGCTTTCCCGTCTGCAGCAGATTCACGTTCATCGATGCATGATGACGCATTCTCAAGAAGTTTCAGCAGGCTGTCCTCGTCCAGCGTTGTCTTGAGCACATATTCGTCCGCACCTTCTTTCATGGCTTCCTTGACATATTCAACATCACTGTGACAGCTGAGGGCAATAATGTACACCTGGTCATCTTCCCTGCGGATTTTTCTTATCAGCTCAATGCCGTCCATCAGCGGCATGGATATGTCTGTCACTATTAGATCAGCTCCCGACTTCCTGTAGATTTCCAAAGCTTCCTCGCCATCGCGAGCCTCTTCCTCTATGACAAATCCCGCCTGCTCCCATGACGGCAGCGTTTTCAGATAACACCTTACCAGATAGTCATCATCTGCAAGTATTGTTCTTCTCATGGATACACCGACTTTCTCTATAACTCAACAGTTTACTTATCTATAAATTCAACAGTTACTTTATCTGCAGGCATGACGATTACTGCAGTTGTTCCTTCATCTCCGCTTTCGTATGCAAGAGTTCCTTCATCACCGTAATATATTCTGAGCCTGTCTATTATATTCGGTACTCCTACAGCAGTCAGCCCTCTGGTCTTCCTTTCTCTACTTGACAGAAGCTGGTCGATCTCCTCCGGACTCATTCCCCGTCCGTTGTCCGAAACCTTCATGCAAAGCCTGCCGTCACTGTATTCGGCGCTTATTGTCAATCTGCCGCCGGATTTCATGTCCATTCCGTGAATTATTGCATTTTCAACCAAAGGCTGCAGTATAAGTCTCGGTACAATGCATGCTCCCGCTTCATCTGTTATATCATATTCCGCGTCTATGCTGCTTCCGAATCTGAATTCCTGTACAGAAATGTATTTCTTGAGCATTTCAATCTCTTCGATCAAACTGTACATTTTTCCCTTTTTACTTACGCTCGCCTGAAGCAGCTGCACGAAATCTCCTATAACACCTGCAAGTTCTTTCTCTCCCTTTATCAGAGCTGCACTTCTTATGGAGTTAAGCGTATTGTACATGAAGTGAGGAGTAATCTGATACTGCAGAGCCTCAAGTTCTGCATCCTTCTTTTTCTTTTCTTCCTCCACAAGCTGCCCTATAAGCTGGTTCATCTGATCCATCATATAGTTGAAGTCATCAGCAAGCTCACCGATTTCATCTCTGCTTTCCACTTCAGCCCGCACCTGAAGATCTCCCTCGGCTGCGGCAGTCATTGATTCAGTAAGTTCTCCAACCGGTCTGCATATTCTGTCGCTGACATACATTGCAGCTACTATTGCAGCCAGTATAACAGCCAGCATTATTACAATCATATAGCCCCAGAGATTTGTCATGTCGGCGACAATTTCGTTCTGACTCACCTTGACGAATATGCTGCACCCCGAGAAATTACCGCTGCAGCAGACGTAAACGTAATCACCGTCTGAACCGGCAGCTTTTTTCGCTTCCAGCCACTTACTGTTCTGCTCATATCCGCTGTATCTGTCTCCTACATTATCTCCGCCCTTTGAAGCTGCCACCCTGTCACCCAGAAGTATTACCGCTTCCTCGGTAATATCGCTTACCGCATCGGCAATATAATCATAGTAGAGCAAATCGCAGTCCATGTTCATGAACATGTATCCGCGAATTTTACCGGAGTCTGTCTTGACAGGTATTATGTATGACAATGTGTAGGAGTTCATATCTCCCACATCTCTCAGCAGCACCGGTGCTGATATGTCTTCATTACCATATGCTGATACTATGCTGCTCAGAGATCTGCTTGCATCTTTCCTGTAGACCGGATACTCTCGCGAAGTAATCAGCACATCCTCCTCCGTCATATAGTAGTACATGGATGAAATGCTGCCGCTGAAAGATGCATATTCTCTCAGCTTAGACGCAATGTCAGTCAGATTGCTTTCATCCTCTGTCAGCGAATACGCTTCACTTTTTTCTATGAAAGATTTATCACATGCTGCTCCTGTTCCAATGGTATAAGACCTGGTGAGCCCCGTATCCAGAGAATCTATTATGAATTCCTCCTTCTGAAGCAGTTCCTCAGAATAATTCTTTTCTATTACATCAAGAGAACCCATGTTGAACACAATGGTAATGATTCCTGCAGCTGATGCTGTAACCAGAAGAATTGACAGAAGAATCTTGTTTCTAATTGTCCAGGTTTTCATTTTCATTAATATAATCCTCAATGTTGTCTTCAGTCAGTATCTCAGTATTTATTATTACCTTGTCTGCCTCTGACTCCCCGTCCAGCATCCTGCTTATCCATAGAATGGTTTCATAGCCGATATCGTATCCTGACTGTGCTGCCAGTGCTTCTATTCCGCCGTTCTTCAATGCATTGATTGCATCAGTCTGTACATCTACAGCAGCTATGTTTATACCCCTGTCTTTCGTTCCGGCCACAAGACCCATTGCTGTTACAGCGCTTGATGCCATGATGCCCCTGACAGATGGATATTTCTCCAGCAGTTCCTGCACCTTGTCCTCAGACATCTGCATATTGGCATATCCGCTCTCTATGAAAACAATTTTCATGTCCGGCTCACTGTTTATGTATCTGCGAAAGCCTGCCACACGCTCGCTGTGACAAGTCTGATTAAGATCACCTGATATCACCCCCACATCACCTGTGTGGTTCTGTGCTTCTGCCAGCTGCTTCGCAAGCTCGTAACCTATTTTCTCGTTGTCGGAGCCTATATACGGCAGACCTGAATTCCTGAATGTCGTGTCAAAAGTTATGACCGGGATGTCCTTATTCGCGGCTGCCTTCACATAGTCAGGCTCCCCTCTTGAGTCAATGGGGGATACAGCCAGTACATCCACATTGCGTGCCACCAGTTCCTCCGCCAGATAATTCTGCTGCTTGTCCTGCAGCTCATCGTCCGGATACATTATTACTATGTCAATGTTGTATTTATCGGCTGCGTCCTTCATTCCTGAGCTTACACTCATCCAGTACTCGCTTGTTCCCGACTTGAGGACTGCACCCACTGTGCATCTGCTGCTGTCAGTCTTAATATCGCTGCCGCATGAACTAATGCTTACAGCAATCAGCACAGCCATTAGAACAGCCGCTGACTTCACGACGAGCACTGACACCTTCTGACGCAATGCCGAACCTGCAGCACCTGTCTTGTTATCCATATCCGTTCACCGCCTTAAGTGATTATTCTTCAGTAATTATCATCCATAGATTATTCATTAGAGGTTGTATCTGGTTACGATCTTAATATCCGTGTACTCTATTTCATCCGGAATCTGTCCCTTTCGCAGAATATCAGCAAGAATATGAAGTGGTCTGTTACCCTGCACGAATCCGTTCTGGTCTATCAGGAAATCCGCAGCGCCATCTCTGAGGAATCTCTCGTTCTTGGCCGTCTTGTCATATATTATCACTTTAGGTCTGACATCAAGTCCCAGACTGTCAAAAGCTCTGCCTATGCCTGCCTGCCCTCCTGAAACAACAAGTATGCCGTTGATGCCTGAAATGCTCATCATTGTGCTTACAATTATTCGCTCCACCTCATCAGCATCATTGAAACTTCCCTGAACACCTGTTATTGCAATGTTCGGGTACTCACTCTTGATTTCATCAACGAATCCATCAACACGTGCGTTGTTTATGACACTGCTGAAATGGTCCGTAATAATCAGAACTCTTCCGCTTCCACCTGTCAGCACGTTCATAAGGCCTGCGGCCGCCTTGCCGCTCTGTCTGTTATCCATGCCCACGAAGCATTTTTTCTTGATGCCCGGAACGTCCGAGTTAAATGTTACAACAGGAATTCCCATATCATCTGTCATTCGATTAAGCTTCTCTCTGATTTCTTCGCTGTCCAGAGGCATTATCGCGAGCCCGTCGATACCTTCTTCCAGCAGCTGATCGATGGCATCAAGCTGGTCCCTTTCACTGATTCCGTACACTTCCTTGACTATGATTTCAATGGCCAGCGGTTTCAGTTCCTCTGCAGCCGCCGCAATTCCTCTGTTAATCTCAATCATGAAGGAAGCTCCGGCAAGCTGTGTCACAACACCGAACTTCAAAGTCTGCTGCTTCTTTCTCGGCTTGCTGCGTTCCTTGTGTTCGTAACCCATTTCTTCTGCCAGCCTGCGGATTTTCTCTGCAACCTCAGGTTTAATCCTTCCCCTATTGTTCAAAGCCCTGTCCACCGTGCCGCGAGATACACCTGCGCGGTCGGCAATCTGCTGTATTGTTACTGCCATAACTGACCTTCTTTCGTACAATTAGTCACCTTGTTTGTGTTGAATTGTAGCACACATTACAAAAGCACGCAATATTCTGCGTGCTTTCACTTACTCAGCCAGATACTCAAGGCACTTGTCCAGGTCTTCATACTGAAGGCTCTCCAGCTCCCCGTCCTCATTCATTCTGCACACTATGCAGCGGCTGTATATTTCTATGCCTTCTTCAGGAATGAAAGCAAGGGGTTTAATGGTTCTTCCCTCCTCAGCCAGTTCGCGGCCGTACGCCAGACATTTTTCTTCTTCATACTTATTGTAAATCATAACAACATTATCTGTTCCCGGAACCTTTACTACTGTTCTGTCAATTTCACCTTTAGGGCGTGTCAATTCCGGATCCAGTATTCCCATGATGAAAGTATCCAGGTTTGCTTTGTCTATCTCAGTTACAGTTCTGTTGCCGTAAAATGCCTGAGCAAGAATTCTGATATAGTTATCCTCTTTATTTCCGGCAGATTCTGCGGCCTTCTTTCTTCTTTCTTCCTCCAGTCTCTCCTGCTCAATTCTTGCAGCCTCTGCCTTGGCTTTCATTTCCTCCTCTGTCGGCATCACCCAGCTGCTGTCACGCTCATAAATAAGATATGCATCTTCGAAATCGATGAAAGTTATTACGCCATTGAAATAGTCTCTGTACACACGCATAATGTCCCATTCCTCTTCATCATACTCCCATGTCATGTCTTCATTGAAATCCCAGAAGAAATCACATCCACTGTTCTGGTACAGAATGTACTCATTGCTTCCATCACGTATAACTACGCCTCTTAAACCATATCTTACAACTACAATATCTCCAGTCTTTAATTCACTAAGCTTCATAATAAATACTCCTTTCAATTGATCACATCAATTAACCGCTTCAATTTAGTCTCTCAGCTGCATCTGATGTCATCATTATAAAAGGAGTATCACTTCATGTATGCTACTGCCGGTAGCACTTTAATTTACCGCTTCAATCGTACTTGATAAGCGTCTTGTAGCCTTTCTCGAAGAGCACCTGATCTACCTGTTCGATGGAGTGCCCCTTCATTATACCGAACCATATTATCACGTCCCGCTTCCTTCTCACATAAAGGGGTGAGTGTCCGGAATATTTGAGCAGGTACTGCACCTCGTCTATGTCTGCTCCCAGAGCCAGGCATATGGCAATCAGCACATCTCTTCCCGGATTATTCTTCTTGCCGTTAATAATATTACCTACATAGGATTTGTGAAGACCCGCCTTCTGTGATACTGTCGCATTATCTGCACCATACTTCCAGACAAGCTGCTGCAGGTAATTCCCCACTCTGTTCTCCTCGTTTAGGAATTCATCAGTCACTTTTCTTTCAAACTCTTCGAAGGTATCGCATCCCATCAGCATTGATTCCAGTGTTATCGACTGCAGTCTGCGGCTCATAAAAAATCTGTCGTTACCCATATCTATGCCTCCGCTCATTTCACTTGACACAATTTTACCATAAATCATTAAGCTAATCTAAAATCAATCTTAAATACACCGAGCCTCGGTTTACAACTTGAAGCAAGTCCCTTATTGTTTGATTGGGTGATGACGAAACAAAAGGAGGTTAAACAGCAATGAAATCCAACAAGACACTGGTTCTCAAGGAAGACAAATTTCATCCTGTTCAGCTTAGAGTATTCTTCACGATGATTACTCTCTATACTTTTTATTTCACCTGCAACAACAATCTGGGCGTTGCAGCAAGCTATATCCAGTCAGACTTCGGACTTAACAATGCCGGATTCGGCATACTGTTCACCATATTCACCTTCGGATTCGGTTTCGGACAGTTTTTCTCCGGCTACCTTGGCGACAGATACAGTCCCAAAATGCTCATGTTCTACGGCGCTGTCGGCGCTGTCATCTCCAACATCGCCTTCGGCCTGGCCTCAAGCATGACACTTTTCTGCATATTCTGGGCGATTAATGCAGTATCGCTGGCTATGGGCTGGTCACCGGGATGCAGCATTCTCTTCAGATGGATTCCACGCAAGCGCTGGGGACTGTTCATGGGATTCTTCGATGCCTTCGCATTCCTCGGCGGCATTATCATATATCCACTTGCCGGCTTCGCCATAACATATTTCAACTGGCGATTCGCCTTCTTCATTCCTGCAGTTCTTCTGGCTCTGTGGAGCATCCTGTTCGCAATATATGTTAAAGATACTCCCCAGCAGTACGGCTTCACAGTTGAATGGCATACAGATAAAAATGAGGATTCCGTGTGTCTCAGAGACTACTGGGACATTCTCAGAAACAAGACAATAATACTGGTATCTCTTGCGGCAGTATGCAGCCAGTTTGCCAGATGGGGACTTGTCAACTGGATTATCAAAATACTTACAGGTCCTGCTACTATCGGCGGATATGCCATGGCTCTCATAAGCGCCACACTTATTGCGTCTGCCATGCACTGGGGCGGCGCCTTCTTCTCAATAGGCATGGGCTACATATCCGACACCTTGTTCAAAGGAAGCCGCTGGCAGACAATCATGCTGGGTTTCCTGGCAAGCGGTCTAAGTCTCCTTGCAATCTACTTCAAAGGCTCCGAAATAATCGCCATGGATAGCGGCGTCATCATCATGGCTGTGCTCCTTTTCCTGGCGGGCGGATGCATTCAGGGAGTTCAGGCACCGATATTCAACCTTCCCGGAGATATTCTTGGCACCAGACTGGGCGGCACCGGAGTTGGCATAGTCAACGGATGGTCATACATGGGAGCATCCTTCGCAGGAATAACCCTCGGATTTGTAATGGACGGCTGGGGACTTGACTCGTGCATACTTTTCCTTGCCGTGATAGCCTTTGCCGGAGCACTGTTCATTGCGGCAGTGCGCAGATAATCCCATCCGTTTATGAAGAAATAACAAAATAACACCTCTAGCTAAATCCGCACCTTGCGAAAGGTGCGGATTTAATTATCAGCATGTCAAATCGCATACAGCTGCCACCTGCAGTCTGCGAGTATGTACTTCAGCTTATATCGTTTCTCTATACCGTCTATGACACTCTGGCACTCATATATGATTGACTCTATGCCTGCCGTCTTCTGCTTATATGAACTGATTCTCTTATCTATATGAACAAGCTGCTCGGATCCGTCATCCATCTGCATCTTGAATTTATACGGCACCGGCACCTTGCCTTCGTACTCGAAGACAACCATGGTCTTAATCGGTCTGGCAACAATCTTCATTGCTTATAGCCTCCCATCATTATGTAATTCCCGTCGTTGACACCTCCCTGAACAGGATTGATATCACCGTTTGCAAATGTTCCCCTGAATATGCTCCTCACCCCGAATGCATCTCTGATCCGGTCTACAGCCTTATCGAGAGCTTCATCACGCGCTCTGTCCCCACTATCAAAGAGTGACAGCTGCAGATTGTCATCCCTCGATAATTCTCTGAGAGATACGCTCATTGCCCGCACAGGTTCTCCCTTCCACATTTCATCGATAAGTCCCGATGCTCTTTCGAATATCTCATTTGTTGTATTTATCATCCCTCCAAGCTTGACCTGATGACTGTATCCGGCAAGTTCACTGTTTCTCAGATGAACAGCAATGAGGCCTGCATGCATGCCAAGTTTCCTGAGCCTGGCCGACACTCTCTCACACAGTGCCAGCAGCTCCTTATATATGTCATCTCTGGTTTCCAGGTCATATGCATATGTAAGTCCGTTGCCTATGCCCTTGCGGACAATATTGTCATTAATAATTACCGGAGAGTCGTCAATTCCGTTGGCATAGTCATGAATAAGAAGTCCATGACTCTTCATTATTGTTTTCAGAAGAATTCTGTCAGTTCCGGCCAGTTCTCCGATTGTATTAATTCCCATTGCAGCAAGCTTCTTCTCAGACGCTCTGCCTACCATGAACAGCTCGCCTGCAGGCAGAGGCCACATCTTGACAGGAATCTCGCATGGCCATAAAGTGTGAACCATATCAGGTTTCTTAAGTTCCCCTGCCATCTTGGCACACAGCTTGTTGCGTCCTATTCCTATATTGACCGTAAATCCAAGTTCGGACTTAATTCTCTCCTTAATCTCCACTGCAAGCCGGACCGGATTATCCACAGCCTCTCTAACCGATGACATATCGCAGAAGCACTCATCCACACTGAACCTCTGAATAACCGGTGTATACTCGCATAGTATCCCGTACATAGCTTCGCTGCAGAGAAGGTACAGATCATAGTCCGGCGGAAATACCTTAAGCTGCGGACACTTGCGTCTGGCCTCCATCAGGCTCTCTCCTGTCCTGATGCCGTATGCCTTGGCAGGAATCGACTTGGTCAGAACGATACCGTGTCTGTTTGCCGGATCTCCCGCAATTACCGCAGGAATATTCCTTATATCCGTCTCATATCCTTCTTCAAGCAGAGCCGTTGCTGTCCAGCTGAGATACGCACTGTTGGCATCAACGTGAAAAATAATCAACTCTAACATCCCTTTCCATTAAATATTCACCCCGCCTGAACATACATTCCCCATGTCTGTATTAAAATTATAAACATACGTTCTTTTTTCTTCAAGTGCTATTTGCAATATTTCACAAACAGTTTCGCGACCGCGGCAAGAGCACGGCAAAAAAAGCGCATATAACTGAGAATTCTGCTCCGAATTATATTATAATTATGTCATCAACTGAGAAATTCATTAAATGCCGGATATTCGGCAATACATATTATCCCGGAAAGGAGTATAAGATTATGATAAGAAAAATAATAAAAATTGATGAAGAAAAGTGTAACGGCTGCGGCGAATGCGCCAGAGCATGTCACGAAGGCGCCATCGAAATGATTGACGGCAAGGCTCGCCTTACACGAGAGGACTACTGTGACGGTCTGGGAGACTGTCTGCCTGCGTGTCCTGTAGACGCCATCACCTTCGAAATGAGAGAAGCTCCGGCATATGATGAGATGGCTGTCATGGCATCCAAAGCAGCCCAGCAGAACACCCAGAGCACCCTTCCGTGCGGATGTCCCGGCAGCCAGTCCAAATCAATCAGCCGCAATGTTTCAGCTGCCGTGCCTGAATCACAGATCGCAAGCCAGCTTACACAGTGGCCTGTTCAGATTAAACTCGTTCCTGTCAGAGCACCTTACTTTGACGGAGCCAATCTGCTCGTAGCAGCAGACTGCACAGCATTCGCTTATGGAAATTTTCACAATGATTTCATCAGAAACCACACCACTCTTGTAGGATGCCCCAAGCTTGACGACGTTGACTATTCAGAAAAGCTGACTGCTATACTCAGCAACAACGATATCAAAAGCGTCACCGTTGTACGCATGGAAGTACCGTGCTGCGGAGGCATCGAGAATGCAGTAAAGAACGCACTCAAGGCAAGTGGTGTATTCATTCCGTGGAGAGTAGTTACCATATCAACTGACGGAAGAATCCTAGAATAGCACTTGACAAGGCGAAATAGCGAAGATATTATAGTGATATCAAATTGATATCACTATTTTATTTAATTTCATTTCACGTCAAGTAACAGTGGGGGTAATAATCATGAAAAACTCAGATTTAGAAACTTGCATTAACATTGAAGAGAAGGAACTGCGAACTCTTCCGGGCATTCTCATGCTGATTGTAAATATCGCAGGATCCATCGCAAGCATACTGCTGCTGATTCTTGCCGCAGCTAACGGTTCTGTTCTGATGATGGCTGCAGGGATCATATTCGTCATCGTATTCCCTATACTCTTCGCAGGACTCAAGATAGTAAATCCCAACGAAGCTCTGGTGCTCACTCTCTTCGGTAAGTACCACGGCACAATAAGGAACCACGGATTCCATTTCGTCAACCCTTTCTGCACAGCATTCAACCCGACAGCAGCTGCTGCAGCGGCCGAACCTGAAGCCGAGGACATTTTCAAAAAAGGCAAATCCAAGAGCAAGGCATCCAGTGTAAACAAGAAGGTTTCAACCAAGACAATGACTCTGAACAATGCACAGCAGAAGGTTAATGACGTTCAGGGCAATCCTGTCATCATCGGATCTGTTGTAATCTGGAGAGTTGCAAGTCCGACCAAGGCAGTATTCAACGTTGAGAACTATTTCGAATACCTTTCAACTCAGTGCGACTCAACTATCAGAAACATTGCAAGACTGTTCCCGTATGATTCAATCGAAGGCGACGATACTGAGATGACTCTCAGAGGCTCAAGTCTTGAAATTGCTGAACGCATGAAGGTTGAGCTCCAGGAGAGAACTGCAGATGCAGGCATCGAGATTATAGAAGTAAGAATAACTCACCTGGCCTACTCAGAAGAAATTGCAGCCGCAATGCTCAAGAGACAGCAGGCTTCAGCCACAATAGCTGCCAGAGAACAGATTGTTGAAGGTGCAGTCGGCATGGTCAAGATGGCTCTGGACCGACTTGAAGAAGACGAACTCATCGTTCTCGACGACGAAAGAAAGGCCGCGATGGTGTCAAATCTTCTGGTTGTCCTCTGCGGCGACAAAGATGCTCAGCCAATCGTAAACAGCGGCAGCATCTACTAACCAATCACTTAACTGCTTTAACTACTGTTTGACAATAACACGGCTGCGGGTCCGGATCCGCAGCTGTGAATCATATAGAGGTAACACACTCAAATGACTGATTCCCTTAACGAAAAAGAAGCCGCTCTTCAGAAACGGCTTGAGAAAATCAAATCCCTTGAGGACGAAATCAAAAAAAGAGAAAAGGCCATAAAAGACAAGGAGAAAACCAAGAAACAAATGGTTCTCAGGCTTTCTCCCAGTTTATGGAATGAAATTGCCGCCTGGGCCGAAGAGGACTTCCGATCCATCAACGGCCAGGTCGAATACCTTCTCAGTGAATGTGTCAGGAAAAGGCATTCCGGCTAATATCGTATTCTTTCTACGAGAGACTCTCTCTTCAGGTTCCTGCTGAGAAGATACGACAGAGTCAGCTGCATTGCCACCAGCACAACTGTCATCAGATTCTGTCCTCCGGCATCTTCTTATCATCACTGCGCCTTGCAATCGCTTCAAGCTTGAGCATGAGCACTGACAGGCTGAAAGGTTTAACCACATAATCATCGGCTCCCGCCTCATATCCAATCACGTAATCCGTCTCAGTATCATTTTACCATACCGGTTTCTTATCCATATATTATATTTTTGTAAGATTATATTGTATAATGGAGCCACTATGAAAAATTTATCATTAACATCATTCAGCAATAAAATCAAATTAATAATATTCTGCGCGATTCTGGGTGCTGTAAGTGCTGCTGTACTATGGCTGTTTCTCCGTGCAGTTTATCTGGGAACACTTCTGATCTGGGAGAAACTGCCAGAAGCCATCGGTGCTCCCGCATGGTATCCTGCTGCAGCATGTCTTCTGGGAGGCATCATCATCGGCTTGTTCCGCAAGCGTTTCGGCGACTACCCTCAGCCTATGACTACGGTAATCGGCACTGTCAAAAGGACGGGATCATATCCATACAACAAGATAGCAATCATTATAATCGCAGCCATGCTCCCGCTTGTTTTCGGCAGCAGCGTCGGTCCTGAAGCCGGTATGGTTGGAGTCCTTGTGGCACTTGGATGCTGGGTCAACGAGAATCTGAAGTTTGCCAAAAAGAATGCAGATTTTTATTCCGGTGTGGGAGTTGCAGTTTCTCTGTCCATACTCTTCTATTCACCTCTGTTCGGATTTTTCTCCGCCGTCGAAAACGAAGATGAATCCAGGACAGAAGGAAGCACAGGACTTGACAGTAAGTCCAAACTGCTCGTCTATGGTGTCTCCATCAGTGCTGCACTTGGCGTAATATATCTGCTTAACCATCTGTTCGGCAAAGTGTCCGAAGGATTCCCTTCCTTCAGCAATGCACAGCCTGAAGCAGGTGACATGGTTATGATGATTGTGTACGTTATCTGCGGAATTCTGCTGGGACTGTTCTTCCACTGGTCGGAGCATCTGGTTTCGAAGGCTGCCGGCAAGCTGCCTCCTGTTGTCGGGGAGATAATTGCTTCACTGATTCTGGGCATAGCAGCCACATTCCTTCCATGTCTTCAGTTCTCCGGGGAGCACCAGATGTCCGTCCTTATGACTGACTACGCCGAATATGCTCCCGCCATGCTCATAGCTGTTGCAGTCCTCAAGGTGATACTGACCAACATATGCATACAGATGGGACTTAAAGGCGGTCACTTCTTTCCGCTTATTTTCGCGGCGGTGTGTCTGGGATACGGCATTTCGCTGATGGTATTCCCGATGGATTCATCCCATGCTGTATTCGCTGCAGCCATAACCACTGCATCTGCCATGAGCGTATCAATCAGGAAGCCTCTAGCTGTAACATGCCTGCTCTTCCTGTGTTTCCCTGTCAAAATGGGTCTTTGGATATTCATAGCTGCTGTTCTTGCCGGACAGATTACAAGGAGTGAGAATAATGAAACGAAAGCATAGACATACGCTCGGTTTAGTTCTGAAACGCACGCATTTTTTTGAAACAATAGCAGTATTTCTGATTGTATTTTTCATAGCGGCTTTCGTAATATACCGATGCGAAGATGTATTCCCCACTTACGGAGCTGCCCTCTGGTACTGCTTCGAGCTGGTCACTACTGTAGGTTTCGGCGAACTGGTAGCAGTAACCAGAATCGGAAGAATTCTAAGCATACTGCTTTCTGCGTATTCAATAGGCATGATTGCCATTATCACCAGCACCGTTGTGACATACCATCAGATAAAAATCAAAAGCCAGGAAGACTCTATCGCTCTGTTCATGGATAAACTTGAGAAGCTTCCGGAACTGAGCCGCGAAGAGCTAGCTGACATATCAGAACGCATCAGAAACTTAAGGTCCTAGTTTAAGGTTCTGGCAATTGTCAGTGTTAGCATTCCGCTGGCCGCTGCCGAGACTGCTGCAGATACTGCAATAAAAGCAGCCACTACAATCCTGAATATTTTTCTAAGTCGTTTCCTCTCTCTTGCACCGTGACAGTAACTTATCGCCGGTTGAAGGGAATCTCACAGACCGAAATTCAGCATTCTTATTATCCCATCCACATACATCACTATCGAAATCGCCGCCGCCTGGACACCTTTGTGCAGCACTACTATAAGTACGAAATCCATAATTACATTGAGACCCTGCGATGCAATGCCGATTACCATGCTTAATTTTTCTCGGCTTACAACTCTCAGATAATTGTCCATGGCGAAATGCACCGGTATCAGCGGTCCGAAACAGGCATACACCTGAAGGTACTGAACACTCAGATTAATGACATTGTCTCCTGCTCCCGGAGCATCTTCACGTCTTCGCCTGCCCAGAAGCATTGAGATGTTTACTGATAATCCGGTTGCTATCATATTGGAAACAGCCTCAACAATCATGATAACAGGCATTATGATATTGACTGCCGCCAGAGCATCTCCACCCAGAAATCTGCCTATGAATATGCCGTCAACGACAGAATAAAGCGCCCCGAATACTGATGTAATTACAGCCGGCACCGCACATCTGAAGAACAGCCTGGCAGGCGGCAGATTAACAAAATTGTCCGAATTCATCATTTCCTCCAACTCATCATTAAACAAAAAAAGCCCGGATTCCACGTATACACATAAAATCCGAGCGCACTCGACACCTTATCTGACAGGCGGCCTGCAGACTGAACCCAGCCTGCTATCCCCCGTGCTACGGCACACTGTCCTCCGGTGACCCACTATTAATATTTCATTTATTCTATCGGCTTATTCTACCATATCTGCCGATATATGTACAACAGTACCGGGCATTAAGCACATACTAGGCATTAAGCACCCAGCGTTTATCCGGCAATCTTATGCCGGACAGAATCAACATCCCGAAGGCTGAATCATCAACCTTCAATCTGAATCATCTTCCTTGTTTCAACCGCAGGTTTAGGTTCCTTCTTAGGAACGAATACCTTCAGGATGCCATTCTCAAACTTAGCTTTGATATCTTCCTGTTCAAGTTCTTCACCAACGAAGAATGATCTAGAACATGAACCCTGATATCTCTCACGTCTGATGAACCTGCCGGAATCATCCTTCTCATCAGTTGATGTTGAAGTTTTACCTGCGATTGTCAGATATCCATCTTTCAGTTCGGCTGAAACGTCTTCCTTGCTGCATCCCGGAAGTTCAATATCAAGTTCGAATCCCATATCGTTCTCCTTGATATCTGTCTTCATAATCTTAGGAACTTCAGTCTTCTCAACTCTGGCAAAATCATTAAAGAATGAATCAAATAAGTTTTCTCCAAAAATACTAGGCATTAACATAATCTCTACCTCCAATCAGTTATATGTTTTAATAATTTGTGCTAGTTTACTATCTCAAACCTCTTTTGAACGGGAACCTCTTCCCAATTACATGTTTATTATAGCCCCTTTGTTAGCACTCGTCAATAGTGAGTGCTAACAATTTTTAAAAAAATTTCACCTTTTCCTCCCGTACATGATCGAGTAGGGGCTAACTCGTAGCCCCTCTCACACCACCGTACATGCCGTTCGGCATACGGCGGTTCAATTCAAATAATAATCCAAACAACTTAGAAGTCCTCGCCTTGCGAGGATTTCTTTACTTATGAGATGCAGGCC
>JALEUQ010000094.1 GCA_022780965.1 Clostridiales bacterium | reverse complement strand
CTGGGTAATCGTATTAGTGATCAGGAAAGTCTGATCATTTGATTTATCCCCTGTCTGGGTGCTGTCGCCCTCAGCAGCGTCACCGGAACTGTCGGTCTTTTCGGTTACCGATGTTGTATATCCACTAACAGCTGATTCTTTCACACTGTAGTTAATTTTTTTCCCATTCTCGAACTCATACAGGTCCTTCCATGTATATCTCCAGTCGTTGGCTTCATTGAGAATTACAGGTTCTCTGCATGCTGCATTGTTAGCCATGAGCTGAACACTGATCTGGTCAGGCCTTATCTGCTTCTGGTTGTTGCCGTCTATCCAGACTTTTTCTACGCTTATACTCTTCTTTGCAGGGTCATGAACATTTGTGACAACTATATTTCCGTTTTCAGCCGAACCGTATTTAGGCGTATATCCGTCTCCAGGTTTGAGGGTAGTCTCATCACATGTGTATACAATGGCTTCACCGTTAACATCAGTTACAGGAGCCGTAAATGTATATTTCCATTCATTACCTACGTTAAGCTCAGCCGTCATGCCTGTTTTCTTACCGTTTGCCAGAATCTCCATGGTTACAGATTTAGGTCTGAGACCGTCTCTGTTATCATCATCCTTCCAGTTTTTAATAACCTGTATTTGCTTTGTGACACGCTGGTTGCTGACATAGGCAGTATTCTGCGCAGACAGAACCACCTTATTATTGTTCTCCGGCTGCTCGAAACCTGTCGGTGCTTCAGTCTCAACGGCGAAGTATTCCCAGTCGGACCCGGTATCTATAAGGTTCCATGTAATCCTGCCATCGTTCCCTGATACAGCCGGTTCGCCAATTGCTATCACATTACCCTTCGCATCCTTGCCGTAAAGCTGGAATGTTGCTCCTGCAACCGGCAGCGCATACTCAGCTTCACTGCCTGTCTTGTCGTTGATGCACACGTATCCTGTCAAATCAGCAGCAGCAGCATCAGCACCCTTTATGATGCTGTCATGCTTGACTACAGTAAGAGTTTGGGAATCGTTGACGTCAATGTCCATCTTCCATTCTCTGTAAACTTTTGTTTTTCCTTCTGCAAGTCCAACGAAACTCTGCGCCGTGTTTCTGCCTCCTTCAGGTTCATAGAAGAACACGTCATCCTTAACCTGCTGCGTTCCGTCAAGAGTTACTGTAACACCTGTAAGACTCCTAAGCTGTGATTCGGTAAGTCCGTTGAACGTAACCGTGTATCCGTCCGTACCTTTATCCATGTCAGAAAGCTTCTGTGTAATTGCTTCTATGCTGCTTCCGCCGGAAAGCGGTGCAAACAGTTCGCCTAAAAGGCCCAGTGCTGAATCGAACTGAGGTGTTACTGTCACTGACAGCCCATCAGTCTCGTCGCCTGATCCTGTCATGTCGAAGTTTACTATCAGATTGTAACCTGACTCACCAGACCCGGCAGCAATCACGTATCCATTATCTGTGAAATTCCATATTACCGACTTAGCCTCTTCTCCCGTAAGATTAATAAGGTAATCGTATACAGCCTTTACGTTTGACGCAGTATTGGTGCGCGCTGCCTCTGCTACATTAACTGTAGTCATATCAGCGATTCTATTGACATGCTCACCGTTATTTGCCGGATTTGTTTTCCAGTACAGCTGTGTAACACTTGCTCCACCTTCTTCCGAGCTGTTGGCATAGTGCCATATTGCTTCCTGAGTAGCCAGCAGAGCTTCTGCATTGGTCAGATTCTTAGCCCCTGAATTCCGCTGCAGCTCAGCTATGCTTCTGGTCTTGTCAGGTCCTTCGCTCCAGTAGCCCTTCTTAAGAATTGCTCGTATCTTCTTGGCCGAATCTTCAGAATAGTATCCCGCTTCTTCCAGATTAACTCTCTTGTAGTATGCACCCGGCTTAACACTTGTCAGCAGATCGCAGCAGTAGGTAACATTGACTGTGCTGTTATTCTCTCCGCTGAGCAGTCTGTAAGTGGCTGCTGCATAGCCCGCATGTTGTTGTCCTTTTTCTACATGGGCGAAACGGTGCGGACTTCTGTTCTGATACCATTTATCATTATCGTGCTGATAAACATATCCTGTCTCCGCATCTCCTGTGCCGGCGAATGCAAACTGCGTCATTCCCGCCATCAGCGCCATGCAGAGAATCAGGATTAGAGATACTTTCTTTTTAATGTTCATATCTTAGCCCCCATTACTTATCATAATCATACTGTTGATAATTATATATCAATGAAAATGTTATCACAATGTGAAAAATCAGAATAATTCAAATTTCCCAATAATTATTCGCAGGTTTTACCTTTTTTTGACATGTTGCAATCAGGCAATCTCCTACTATATAATTGTCTTACTTAAATCCCATTGACGAGGAGGTTTATTATGACTGACGAAATCAGAGCTTACATAGACACTAAATTCAAAGTTTTTGACGACTATTTCGACGTTCCTGAGCATGTTGAGCCAGATCTTAATGAGGTTCGCGCCAGAGCATATGCAATCGGCGAAAACTGCGCAGACGAAATGGAGTTTGAGACGCGTTTCGCATCCGAACTTGCAAACGATTACAACGGTTTATTTGCCAGATGCACCCCTCGCAGCGTTCCCATGACCAAAGCTCAGAAAAAAGAGTCCGCGAAGCTGGCAGGCGAACTTGCTTACGGAACAAAAAGCAAGGGCAAAATGGCTATTCGCGCAGCAGCAGACATTGTTAAAGAAGCTGCCGACACAGCACGTGTTGAAGCAGAAGGTGAGCTGATTGCCAGACGAAGAGAGGAAATGATAGAACGCGGCATCTTCGACGACTACACCCGGGCACACAACGCAGCGGATGATGCTGTCCGAGGTGTCAAAGCACTCAAAGGCCTCTTCGGCAGAAAGAAATAAGCGGCAACTGGTCGATGTTCTCTGTTTCGATTCCATCGATTCCTCCTGCACCCTTGTTGGATTTAACCTTGTCGAGGGC
>JALEUQ010000135.1 GCA_022780965.1 Clostridiales bacterium | reverse complement strand
ACATTCATCTTCCCTACCATTGAAGCCGGCAATATCGGCTACAAAATCGCACAGAGATTCGGCGGATTCGCTGCGTACGGCCCTATCCTTCAGGGTCTTAATGCACCGATAAATGACCTTTCCAGAGGATGCGATGCAGATGAAGTGTACACAATGGCAATAATAACTGCCGGAATGGCATAAACCTGCAGCATTTATTGTTTCACAGCTGAACACATGGCAAAACTAAGGAGCATACTCACATGACCGGCAGTCCGGTTCGGTGATATGCTCCTTATTTGTTATTATTGAATTTACAGCAGCGAATTGTTCACGGCAACTGTTTTCTATGAATTGAAGCCTTCTAATTTACATCTGTTCTGCTCAGTATTGCCGCCGGTCTTTTGCGCATTGTCCTCATTACAGGAATCAGTCCAAACAGCATGTTTACTGCATATATCAGCAGGAGGCACAATCCGCCCACTTCAGGTGTTGTAATAAACAGCGAGCTGAAATAGCTCACTTTGCTGAGTCTGCTTATCACATAAAACATGAACGCGAATCCCGGCAGCGAAGTCATGGTTGTTATCGCAATTATCTCGCCCATGAACATTCTGTAAATATCGCTCTTTTTGACACCGATAGCTCTGTATACGCCCACTTCCTTAACTCTGGACAGGAAGGAAGCTCGCATGATTATGAAAATCTCAATGCAGGAAATCGCCAGTATTACGAATGCCACCATAAGGCTTGCACTGTTATACGCCTTGTTCTGACTGATATACTCCTTGCGGCTCTGCTGATAAGTATCCACAACATTCACATCTTGTTCTCTAAGCTGCGAAAGCACCAGTTCCTTATCATTTGGGCATACAGTGATTCCCTCCATGTTTTTCACAAGCTTATATTTGACTGTCGCATTGCTTACCAGCAGAATATCGCTGTCCTTGCCGTCCTTGAAATACCCTGTTACTTTCAGTTTCTTGCCGTTAACCTTAGTATCGATGGTCTTGCCGATTTTCATATCGTACTTGTTGATTTCGTTGACCATTACTTCATACGGCTTCTCAGGCCAGCTGCCCTTAACCTTAGTCACCTGCGACTTCATCAATGCGCAGTCAATCAGACTTGACATATCCTCATCTTCTGCGCTGTTGGCAATTATGTTGATAAACTGAGACCTGGAAACATATATGCACGGGCTCTCCATATCTGTGATTCCAACTATTGTGAAAGTGCCCATGTTATTGACTTCCAATTTGCATCCCAGATAGTCCTTGACATTACCAAGACCGCACTCTTTGGTACTGTATTCCTTTATCGTATTCTTGAGAGCAAGTCTGTCCACAACAATTTCTTTTGCAGACTCCGGCATTCTGCCGTATATGATATCCGGCTCGCTTACTTTGTCAATATCCGACAGCGATCCGCCCAGGCACACGTATGCATCGACTGTCTGAAGAAATGCGTCATATTTAACGTTTAAATTGACTGTTGAATCTCCCGGCATGACATACGCTATATCCGGACTTTTTTCCAGATCTTTATAATCATTGACGTCATTATGCTTGCTTACAATGTTCAGGTAGGATTTATCCTTAGTTACGAACATATCGTCTGTCAGATTAAGTGTGCCGAATATGCTTGACACAGCGTAAGTCATGAACATTGCCGATATCACGAAACCGGCAAGAAGAATCTTTTTGAGAATACTGTAGTCCATAACACGAGTGAAGCCGGACTTTATCATTTTGACAGGTCCGATTACAGCTCTGTACCGTCTTCGTCCCTTGCTCTCAAGACGGCTCAAATCGAAATTGCTGCTGCTCTCATCCCCCTCCTCCAGCTTCCTGTAATGGTCTTCAATGAGTTCAACCGGCGAATCTTCGTCAACGATCTCAACACGCGTATTGGGATTATTGTTTCTTATGAGGACATTCCCGTCTCTTATAACAATATCCAGGCTGAGCCTGTCCTGTGAATCATTGTAGAAATTCAGCTCGTACTTTTCATTGCGAAGCCTTTTGTGATCTTTTATATCCTTGAGATACACCTTGTAGTCAAGGCTGTAGTCAAGACCGTCACTTCCGTCATTCTCTTCGTCAGAAATCACCTTGCCGTCCTGAAGTCTTATTATTCTCGTCGCATAAAATCTCGCAAGTTCTTCTTCGTGAGTGACCAGAATCACAAGTTTATCACGGGAAATGGTCTTGATAATGTTCATTATCTCGATAGTATTCCTGCTGTCCAGATTTCCTGTCGGCTCATCGGCTATGATAATCGACGGATTCTTGACTATGGCACGAGCAATGCCTACACGCTGTCTTTCCCCTCCGGAAAGCATCTCGGCAGTTCTGCTGCGGTATCTGTACATTCCCGTTTTTTCGAGAACGTAACGCACTTTTTCTTCTATTTCAGACTCATTTCTGACACCGGACATTCTAAGTGCAATGGCAACGTTTTCAAATACAGTCATGTTTTCCACAAGATTGTAGTTCTGAAAGATGTACCCGATTTTGAGTGTTCTGATGGCATCTATTTTGCCTGAACGCCTTCTGGTAAGCCGCTGATCATCAATTGTGACGCTGCCTCTGTCCGGAGCATCCAGTCCGCCTATCACGTTAAGCAAAGTGGTTTTGCCGCATCCGCTCGGTCCAAGAAGCGCCACAAGTCCGGTGCTCCCCATCTGAAGAGTGGTGTTGTTTATTACATGAATTTTGTTCTTTTTTCTTTTGTTAAATGTCTTATCAAGCTGCTGAAGTTTTAACATGTCTATTCCTCCTCTCTGAAAGTGCCAAGTGAACTCTTCTTGAAGAGGCTTCTGGAGAACTTGCCCGAAATCAGATAACTCATTGCGAGAAGCACTGCCAGCAGTACTGCATAGTTCTCATAGCTCATGTATTTTATCAGGTCATTGACAAACTTTACGGATATGTATCCCATACCGGTAAGCAGGGCAGCTGCAATGAATACAGCGTAAGCCAGCAGCATTATCGTAATCAGCTCCACGTCCATTATCCGTCTAATAGATTTCTTGCTGAGCCCCAGCATTTTGAGAATGCTGAAATACCCGTTTCTAGTTCTGAGAATCAGTCTTATGACGAAATATGATACGAAGAACAGAGCAACTATCATAATGATCATTACCGGCAGCATGATAAGCTGCATCACGTCGCTTATGCTTTGTACCAGCACATCTTTGAGCGGCAGCGGCACATATCCCATCCTGCTCAGTTCCTTCTTTGTTTCATCAATGCTGTCCTTGTCCTTCACCAGGACTGTTGCCTGATAGTTGTCGTGAGTGAACAGCCTGCTGAAGTCCGCAGGATTAACGAATATTATTCCGCCGTTGATATCATAATCTTTAAAGCCGGTTACTCTGCTGAAATTTTTCTCCGTATACTTTTCTTTTATTTTCAGTTTCTTTGATGTTTTATAGTAAATATTGGATACTGTTACCTTGATTTCCCTGCCCTTGCACTGACCGTTGCTATAGAAATTATCAAGCTCATTTGATACTATCGCTTCTCCCGGTCCTGCCATCCTGCTTGGCTTCAGGTTATATACAGTATCTCCCGGTTCCACAGTCTGAACCTTGCCGTTTATGTCGACTGCAACCTTGCTGTTGTCGTGATACACTTCCGCCAGAACTTCATTGAGCAGGTCATCGTCCATATAGATATCACAGTAATCCATAAGGTTGGACTCATCTTCCATGTACGCAATTCCTGTCACTTTAACCTTGACAGTTCTTCCCATGTATCCCAGTTCTATTTTGAATGTTCTGTCTATCAGTTTCTTCTGATACTTTTTACTGAAATAGTAGTTGTCTTCCTTTGCAGTGAGGACTATTTCATCGGCTTTAGAAGGCATTCTTCCTGCTATGAGACTTCCACTGAACTCAGTAATGCTTCTGGCTCTAGTATTGTAAAAAAAGTCATCGCTCTCCATATATAGATCTTTGTCCAGGAGTACATCGTACTCGGCAATTTTGTCAACATTCGCCAATGC
>JALEUQ010000071.1 GCA_022780965.1 Clostridiales bacterium | reverse complement strand
AGCATTGATGCCGTCTATGATTTCTTCAATGGTAAGTCCCCGTGCTCCCAGGTCAAATTCTTTGTAAATATACTCTGCTGCAATGGGAACCGTCATGCAGAACATTGTGTCGCCCAGACTTTTGTCAGCTTCAATTCCCAGCGTCTCCAGATAGTTTACCCCTGCTGCGTACCACATTCCCATGGACTCCAGCAGGGTACCATCCATGTCAAAAATCGCGCCTTTAATCATTCCTTCACCTTGTTTCAACTATATAAACACATTAACCGTTCCGATAACGAAACCAATGAGAGCGCCAAGTCTTACTATCATGTTAAGTTCTTTGTTCATTACCGAAAGCACCAGAGTCTCAAGTTCTTCTACGCTCATCTCGTTTATCTTGTTCTCGACCATTCCAGCAATATCGAGATGCTCCATGACCCTGCCGATATTGTCGCTGATAAGATTCCTGTATGTCTTTGAGATGAAATCTCTGATCTGCGAATCTTCCAGGTCAAGATCGTTGAGAATATCCATAGGTCTTTCCTGCTCCAGCTGAGATACTTTATCATGGAGCACCGGCTGAATATAGCCGTAAGCGTTCTCATTAATGAACTGTTCTGCCTTCCAGCCCAGAGGCTCTGCAAGCTCGCGAATTTTTTCCTCCGGGAGCATCATGGCAACCATGGCAATCATTCCGCCTTCAGCTGCCAACTCGCCCAGCTTCTCCTTGGCACCCTCAACTATGATGCGTGTCACCTCATCCTTTATCGGCAGCTTGTTTACTTCTTCACTGACATATGAGGATATGCTGTCAACAACCTTGTCTCTCCTGGCGTCATATTCTTCTTCTGCGACGCCAGTCACCGCAATCACATCTTCCCTGATTTCATGGTTCAGGAAGTCTACAGCCTTGTCTGTCACTGCATTTACAGTATCTTCATTGAGAAGGTGCTTGCTCAGTTCATCCTCCGTGAGAAGGTTCTCCGATATTGCCTTGCCTATTGCCCTTGCCAGTCTTGACTTGCCCTTGGGGATTACTCCCGGTGTCATTGGCACGGTCCAGCTGCCGATTCGCACTTCATTCCTAGGTCTGAACAGCATTTTGACTGCCAGATAATTTGTAAAATATCCAATCACCGCTCCAATGAGCGGGCCTGCTAATAACGATAAACTCATAATACCCTGTCCTCGATTTACTTATTCTTATACTAAGCCAGACCCGTGTATCTGGTCTCAGGTGCTGACTTGTGAATACGTTCCCTGATCTTTTTGAAAACTTCCGCGTGGAAGAAGCATTCGTGTGTAATGCTCATCATGTATTCGAAATCTTCACCTGTAAACGAAATTGCCATTTTGTCTTCCGGCACGAACTTTCGCTGTGCCAGGTCTGTGGCAGTGATGATTGCTCTTGAATTTGCTTTACCTATCTCACTGAAAGGCACTCTAAGCATTGATGCGCATCCCGATGCTGTAGTTGCTGCAATGTGGTCGTAATACCCTCTATTGTATCCGTGCAGGTTAAACAGCGCACTCAGCTGGTCTATGGTGCAGAACACAGTTACCACATCTGCCTTCATGCCTTCTCTGTACGGTTCAAATTTAATAGCATCATGGCCGTCCATTACGTTCTTGGGCAGGCTGTCAAACATTGCCTCTGCAGTTTCAGGACAGCACTTGAATTTTTCACCTTTTGGTGTCCACATCTGGTCTGAACCGTGCGAAAGGAAAACGCCGAAGCCTCCCGGAATGCTTGGTCTGTCATCGACAAGCCCGCTGTTGTTGTTAAATCCGCCGCAGCTGCATGAACCCTTCTTGAGAACTACGGTTCTGCCCCGGAGCACCTGCGGGAACACTTTGTATACACATCCGAACAGGTCATCGCATTTATAATCGGCCGAATCGACTCTGGTAGATGCAATGACACAATCCTCAAGTTTAAGTTCTTTGATAAATTCACTGTAACTCATATCTTGTCTCCTTACTCTATATCTGAAACCACATTGTTTGCCCACTTGCCTGTGCCGGTGCGCCACAGCAGCACCAGTATTTCCACTGCCTCTGCGCTTAGTGACAGCATTACCACTATGTAAACAGGAAGGTGCCATACTACAGCTCCCAGGAATGTCAAAGGCACCGCAATCACCCATATGGCCGACAGCTCGCATACTGCAGCGAAGGTGGTATCTCCCCCGCTCCTCAGAATGCCTACAATCATAAGGCCCACGACCATTTTGAACGGTATGGCAGCAGCATACACCACAAGTATCCTGGCAGCACTGTCGAAGCCTTCCTGTGTGAAATCGAAGAATCCAAGCAGCGGTCTTGAGAATACCAAGAGCATTGCTCCCAGAATGATTCCCGTTACCGCAGTAAGCTTGATGAACTTGTTCGCCATCATTCTGGAACGCTGTATTTCATTCTGGCCAAGTTTCTCCCCGAGTATAATCAGCGCTGCATCTCCAAGGCTGAACCCTGCCATTACGAATACGTTCTCAATGGTGTGACATGCCTGGGTGGCAGCGTAGGCTGTAACACTTATATGCCCTATTGCAGCCATGTACATCGACTGTCCCAGCCCCCAGAAGGTTTCATTGGCAGTAGTCGGGATATTGTTTTTTACCATGCGCCCGATCAGATTCCTGC
>JALEUQ010000051.1 GCA_022780965.1 Clostridiales bacterium | reverse complement strand
ATAAAAAAGCGGATATGAGTATCCGCTCCGAATTCACACAAATAGACCCTGGTCTCATCAGTGGAAAATATTAACCCCGGTAACCTTCGCCTCGAGGTGAGAAGCGGATAACTTCTTCTTTACTACCCAAGTAATATACCATACCGCAAGCAACGGTGCAAGCAAAACTTCGACATTATGCAAAAAAATTGCACGCGCCTGCTTCCTTGACGTTTCAGACCCCGCGCTCGCGTCTCTACGTGCGCCATTCTTGAAAAACCGCCTTTTCTACATTATAATATAATGTAATTTATTTCAAGGAGATAAGACTATGAATTCTTCAATCGCCAACGCATCAATCAGAATCAGCGCACTTTTCCCTGTGCTCGAGGGAATCAGCGATGCCGTTTTCATCGACGACAAAGACGGCATTTGCATATGGTGCAACAGCACCTGCGAAGAATTCTATGTGGAAAGCAGAGAAAAGCTGTTCGGCAAGACTGTAGATGAACTGGTCGCGCTGGGCATATTCACCCAGTCGGTAACAAAGGAAGTTCTCAACAAAGGTATCGAGGCAACTCTTATACACGAGAACAAGCGCGGCAAACGTCTGCTTACATCCGGATATCCCATTCGCAATGAACAGGGAGAAATTGTCTACATTGTTACAATATCCAGAGACATTACGCGTCTTACCACTCATTACAAACAGTCAAGCACTCTGGGCAAACAGCTGCTTGATTTCAATGCATTGAACCCTGTCGTTCTTCCCGATTCAAACATTGTGGCTTCCAGCCAGGCCATGCAGAATGTGCTGACACTCGTCAAGCGTCTTGCTGCAGTAGACTCTCCTGTGCTTCTTACAGGCGAGTCAGGTGTAGGCAAGGGACTTATCGCCAAAACACTGCATGAACAAAGTTCCAGAAGCAGCAAGCCGTTCATACATGTCAACTGCGGTGCAATCCCGGATACTCTCATTGAATCCGAACTCTTCGGCTATGTGCGAGGAACATTTACCGGAACACGAGCAGAAGGAAACATCGGTCTGTTCGAGTCTGCAGCAGGCGGTACCGTTTTTCTTGACGAGGTGACCGAGATGCCGCTCAGCATTCAGATCAAGGTGCTTCGTGTAATTCAGTCGGGAATAATAAACAGAGTCGGAAGTATCAAGCCGGTCAACGTTGATGTGCGAATTATCGCCGCCACAAACAAAGATCTGCTGGAACAGGTCAGAACAGAGAAGTTCAGAGACGACCTTTACTACAGCCTGAACGTTGCACCTATTTCTGTACCTCCTCTCAGGGAGCGTCCGGAGGATATTCCTCCTCTGATTCAGATGTACCTTACCCAGTTTAATAAGGAACTTAATGAAACCAAGACATTAAGTCCTGAAGCTCTGACTATTCTGCTCAAATACAAATGGCCTGGCAACATACGTGAACTGCGCAACATGATTGAGAGAATCATACTGACGACGGCTGATTCTGTAATAGATGAAGAAAATCTGCCTACATTCCTGATAGAAGAAGCTGAGACCAATACCAACGTAAATACAGACACCTCTCTTCAGGCAGCAATCGAGAAGGCTGAGAAGGAAATACTGTCGGCTGCTCTCAAGTCCTACAAATCAACAAGGGCGATGGCAAAGGTTCTTCAGGTAAGCCAGCCTACTATTGTGAGAAAACTTAACAAATACGGGCTCACGTCATTCAAAGATGAATAAATCGTTGAAATTCCAATGTTTACACATAAGGATAATCTTCTGAGCATCGCTTATCAGAGGCAAAAGAGCTGCCGAAATAGGCAAATTTCGCTGCGATGCATTTTTGTATCGGCGATGCATTTTTGTATCAGTGGAGTTTAACCGTTGATATTTCAACGTTTTGATGTGTTAATTAATGAACAAACGAAATCCGATACAATTTTGTATCGGATTTTTCTGTTTTATCTTCTAAATAAACTGCAGTTTTTAATTAAAATTTGTCAAAAGTTGCATTAAGCCGACATTATATTCCCTCTCAAACTATTGAATTTTCAACGTTTATCGCACGTTCACCCTTTTCATGCTCCTGCGGATTTTTCTGAATTCATTTCATTGACCTATAAGGAAAACTTTTGGTATCATTCTATATGTAACAGAGTGCTGCACTCTGTGTTGAAATGCAAATGATTAAAGTTAAACATTGTTTATTAAAAGGAGGACACTAAAAATGGCAGAACTTAATTTTGCTGGATACGTTGCAGACTTAGTAGCAAAAGGCAGAGCAGCTCAGGCTATCGCTAACAACTTCACTCAGGAAGACGTTGATCTGATTACTGCTGCAGTTACTTACAACCTTACAAAGCCAGAAAAGGCTAGAATGTATGCTGAAATGCTGGTTGAAGAATCAGGCATGGGTATTGCAGAAGACAAGGTTGGCAAAATCTATGGTAAGGTTTGGGGTGCATACCTTCAGATGAAAGACCAGAAGTCAGTTGGTCTCATCGATGTAAACGAAGAAACAGGAATGTCAACATACGCTAAGCCAATGGGCGTTGTTGCTGGTATCATGCCTGTAACTAACGGAGAAGCTACTCCAATCGTTAAGTCAAACATGGCTCTTAAGACAAGAAACGCTATCATCCTGGCTCCACATCCTAAGTGCAAGAAGCTCAACGTTGTTATCGTTGACGAAATCAGAGCTACTCTGAAGAAGTTAGGATATCCAGAAGATCTGGTACAGTCAGTTGATCCTGAATACGTTAAGCTGGAAACTTCACAGCAGCTCATGAAGCAGTGTGACTTCATCCTGGCTACAGGCGGCGAAGCTCTGGTAGAAACAGCTTACTCATCCGGTACTCCAGCTATCGGCGTTGGTGTTGGTAACTGCGTATCAATCGTAACAGGCAAGACTCCAATGGCTGACGTTGCTGAAATGATCGTTAAGTCAAAGAGATACGACAACGCAACTTCATGTTCAACAGAAAACAACATCATCGTATTCGAAGACTGCTACGATGAATTCGTTGAAGAAATGGCTAAGAGAGGCGCTGTTCTGTTCAAGGACGGTTCAGAAGAAAAAGAAAAGCTGCAGGTTGCTATGTGGCCAAACACTCCTAATGACCACGTACTTAACAGAGCTATCGTTGCTCAGAACGCTGAAACAATCGCTAAGATTGCTGGAATCGACGTTCCAGAAGGAACTTGCGTACTGATGGCAGAAGAAAACGGTGCTGGACTTGATCACCCATTCGCAGGCGAAAAGCTTTCACCAGTTTCAGGCGTACAGAAGGCTAAGGATCTTGACGAAGCAATCGAAAAGATGATGGCTTGTCTGGACTACCAGGGCAAGGGTCACAGCTGCGGTATCCACACTAACGATCCTGAAGATGTAGACAGAGTTGCTTCAGTTGCTCCTGTAACTAAATGTGTAGTTAACCAGCCTCAGTGCCTGACTAACTCAGGTGGCTGGGATTGCGGATTCCCTGTATCAATGACATTAGGCTGCGGTACTTGGGGCGGCAACAGTGTATCACACAACGCTACATTCAAAGATCTGCTCAACTTCACTTACGTTTCAAGACAGATTCCTAACTGGAAGCCAGCTAAGGTTGAAGATTTCATCGATGCTGATGTAATCGCTAAGGTTGACGCTTAATTGAAATAACAAAGTCATTTGAGTTTCTGATGGCGGGTTTCCCGCCATCAGAGCAATCGTAAAGGAGATTTAAAATGTCAGATATCAAAGCAAAAGATAAAAAATACAACTTACATTCATGGTCAGCTCAGAACAAGGTAGATCCTATCGTTGTAACAAAGGCAGAGGGAATCTACTTCTGGGATGAAAACGGCAAAAAGTATGCAGACATGTCATCACAGCTGGTTAACTCAAACCTGGGTCACGGCAACAGAGCAATCATCGATGCAATCAAAGAACAGGCAGAGAAGATTCCTTTCATCGGACCTGCATTCGCTCTTGACTGCAGAGCAGATGCTGCTGAAGCTATCGTTAACCTGACTGGTTTTGGCGAAGGCGCTAAGGTATTCTTCACAAACGCCGGTGCTGAATCAAACGAAAACGCTATCAAAATTGCAAGACAGTACACTGGAAAGCTTAAGATTTTCTCAATGTACAGATGTTACCACGGTTCAACAGCAGGCGCTGGAATGCTGACAGGTGAACCTAGACACTTCTTCAATGAACCTGGCGGCCCTGGATTCGTTAAATATGACGGACCTTACTCCTACAGAGCTCCTAAGGCATGCAAGTTTGAAAGCGACGAAGATATCGCAAACTTCTATCTCGAACTGCTCGAAAACCAGATTCTTTATGAAGGACCTGAACAGATTGCTGCAATCTGGCTCGAATCAGTAGTAGGCTCAAACGGTGTTCTTATCCCTCCTGTACAGTGGTACAAGGGCGTTAGAGCTCTCTGCGACAAGTATGACATCCTGATGGTTGCTGACGAAGTAATGGCTGGATTCTACAGAACCGGTAAGGCATTCGCATTCCAGAACTTCGACTATGAACCTGATATGATTACATTTGCTAAGGGTTCAACTTGCGGATACGTTCCTCTCGGCGGCGTAGTAATGCAGAAGAAGATTGCTGATTTCTTCGACGAAACTTCAATGGGTTGCGGACTTACTTACTCAGCTCATCCAATGGGTTGTGCTGCTGCAGTTGCTACAATCAACGAATACAAGAGACTTGATGTTGAATCAAACATCGCTAAGGTTGGCGCTGTTCTGGCTGAAATCGAAGACAGCTGGGTAGATGCTCACAAGAGCGTTGGTGAAGTTAGACACATCGGTCTGTTCTCAGCTATCGAACTGGTTAAGGATAAGGAAACAAGAGAACCTATCGTTCCTTTCGGAAAGGACCCAGAAGGCATTATGCCTAAGATTATCGGCATGCTGAAGGCTGAAGGATTCTGGACATATTCACACGAAAACATGTTCGTTATCTGCCCACCTCTCACAATCACTGAAGAAGAATTGAGAGAAAACCTGGCAATCGTAGATAAGGTTCTGGATTCAGTTGACCAGATGATTTAACGAGCAAGCTTAAATCAGACATTTTATGGGAAATTAATTAAACAATAATGGGATGAACTTAGTTCATCCCATTTTGTTTTCAATTGTTCGGCACAATATATTTTGTTTTGTGCATTTTGGCAGTTTTGCACAAATTTATCTTTAATTATTCTTTAGTTTGGTCTATACTAAAATTGCGGGACGTTATAGCTTTATAGTAATAAACAGAGAAAATCAATGATTAAGACTAAGCAGCATAAGGTTAGATTCGACGCAGAAAAGCATCGTGATTTCAGAGAACTGGTCAACAGCAGCGCCGAGAAGTACGGCAGTTCCACTGCCTTCATAATTAAGCAGCGCGCCAAGGGCGACACCACTTACAAATATTATAATTTTACTGATTTCAAAGAACAGGTATATGCACTGGGAACCGCCATGATGAATCGCGGTTATATAGGCAAGCGCATAGCAGTCATCGGAGCAAACAGATTCGAGTGGATTCTTTCATACATTGCAATTAACTGCGGTATCGGAGTATGTGTTCCTCTCGATAAGCTTCTTCCTCTTGAAGAACTCCACTATTCACTTGCCAAGAGCGAAGCAGATGTACTCATCTATGACAAAACAGTCGCTCCTCTTATTGAAGATATCAAAAAGTTCGACGACGTACGTGTTCAAGACTATATTTCTATGGAAGACACTCCTGATACTCTGACCATTCGAACGCTTCTTGAAGAGGGATTCATGGCGTCAGATGAACAGATTGAAGAATTCTCAAAGCTTCCTATTGATCCATATGCCATGTCAATCCTCCTGTTCACATCAGGTACAACTTCCAAGGCAAAAGCAGTAATGCTTTCTCAGGACAACATTACTTCAGATATCCAGGGTGCAAGTCAGGTACTCGATTTAAGGCCAAGTGATGTTGCTATGGCATTCCTGCCTTACCATCACGCCTTCGGCATAATCGGTCAGGTTATCATGCTCTCACGCGGTATTGTTACTACATACTGCGACGGACTCAAATATATCCAGAAGAACATAAGTGAATATAAGGTCAGTGTATTTTTCTGTGTACCTCTCCTTATCGAATCCATATATGCTAAAATTCTTAAATCCATAGAAAGCAAAGGCATTCAGAAAAAAGTCGATAAGGCTCTCAAGGTATCGAACCTTCTTCTGAAGGTGGGCATTGATGTAAGGCGCAAACTTTTCAAAGAAATTCACGACCAGCTTGGCGGCAGCCTTAGAATTGTTGTCAGCGGTGCAGCTGCCATCGATCCTGTCGCTCTTGACGGTTTCATATCATTCGGATTCGATGCTTTACAGGGCTACGGTATGACCGAATCATCACCTGTAATTGCCGTAGAAAATACATGGGAACGCAGCTCAGGTTCAATCGGACCATCACTGCCCGGCGTTGAAGCTGCAATCGATGATCCTGACGAAAACGGAATTGGCGAACTGATTGTCAAAGGCCCTATTGTAATGCTTGGATATTACGAGGACGAAGAGGCTACATCACAGACAATTGTCGACGGATGGCTTCATACAGGCGACCTGGCTCGCGTCAACGACAAGGGTCACATCTTCATCTGCGGCCGCAAAAAGAATGTCATCGTTCTCAGAAACGGCAAGAATGTTTTCCCTGAAGAGCTGGAGCTCCTTATCAACGCAATCCCTTATGTTGAGGAATGCATGGTATACGGCGAACCAAAGAAGGGAGACGGTAACGACAACGATCTGGCTGTTTGCGCCAAGGTCGTATGCCCTGCTGAGAGCGTAGAACAGCTTCGCGAGGACATAGATAAGATAAATGAGCAATTACCTTCTTATAAGCGTATTTATCGCCTGGTAACCACACAAGAGCCTATGATTAAGACTACCACAGGCAAAGTAAAACGTAATGAGGAATTAAAGAAATAAAGAGAACCGAAGACACAGGAAACTCGAGGCCACCGAAACATCGCCTCATGTACAATCCTGTGTCTTTTTGTGTCCTGCAGAGTCTTCCAGCCCCTCGTCCTTTCTTTACTTAACGTGATACTTTCCGCCTCTAAAACAAAAAAGAAACTGCCGGCCATAAGGTCAGCAGCATCTTGCTTTAAAATTAATTTACTAACATTAGTTAAAATACCTGAACACGCCTTTTACTTTGCCAAGTATTCTAACATCCTTGACTATAATAGGGCTCATGGTCGAGTTCTCAGGCTGGAGTCTGACATGATCTCCTTCCCTGTAAAACGTCTTAACTGTTGCTTCACTCTCGAAGCCGTCAATCATGGCCACAACAATATCCCCGTTACGAACGCTGTTCTGCTTCTCTACCAGAATATAGTCGCCATCCATTATTCCGGCTTCAATCATGCTCTCTCCCTTGACTGTCAGCATGAAATTAGTGCCTTCACCGACAAATCTCTCAGGAACAGGGAATGAATCCTCAATATTCTGCTCAGCCAGTATCGGCGTTCCCGCTGCTATTCTGCCTATCAGCGGCACATCTACCACCGAAGCATGCTGAACAGGAACTTCATCAGCCTTCTCATCATCCATATCAACCAGCTTCAAAGCCCTAGGCTTGGCTGGGTCCTTCATGATATAGCCCTGCTTCATCAGACTTGCAATATCATTATGAACTGTTGAAGTGGACTTGATCTCCAGCTCAGTGCATATCTCTCTAACAGTAGGAGGATAGCCCTTCATTTTAATCTGATTCCTGATAAAATCAAGTATCTTCTGTTCACGGTCTTTAAGCATATTCTCGTTCTCCCTTCAGATACTTTAATAATATCACAAAGATGCACATTAGTAAACAAATGTTTGCAATTTCACAAACGTATGTGCGCAATTCTGACTATCCGCATCCCGGTCTTCTATTTTACGAGAAGCTTCTTTATTGCAGCCTCCAGTCCGTCCAAAGTAAGTTCGAACATCGGGAACACTTCCTTGATGGCCTGTATTGTTCTGTAACCGTAAGTGTACTCCCATGAATCCTTGTCGATTGGATTAAGCCACACGCACCTTTTGTATCTGCGTCTGAACTTCTTAAGCCAGTCAATGCCCAGTTCATCGTTGCCAAGACCGATAATTGCATTGCCGCCCTTTCTGAACAGTTCAGAAGGTGCCATCGCTGCATCGCCAAGGAAAATAACCTTGTACTCGCTGTCCAGGTTGTTGAGAACCCAGTTGGTTTCAACCCAGTCTCCTCTCTTGCAGTATGGAGTCGTGTAAAGGTTGTCGTAGATGCAGTTGTGGAAGTAATACACTTTAAGATCCTTAAAGTGGTTGGCTTTGCTTACCGCCTGGAAAAGTCTGTTGCACAGTCTGCTGTACGGCAGCATGGAGCCGTCTGAATCTATGAGCAGGAGCAGCTTGACAGTGTTTTTACGAGGCTTATCGTATACAATGTGGAGCATTCCTGCGTTTTCACATGTTTCGTCAATGGTCGCATCGATATCCAGCTCAGTTTTGGCCGCATCAATACGCGATGAGTACTGACGCAGTTTCCTGAATGCAACCTGGAACTGTCGTATGTCGAGAACCTTATCGTCTCTGAAATCCTTGAAGTTTCGTTCGCCTGCAATCTGAAGAGCCGACTTGTGTCTGCTTTCGCCCCCGGTACGAATACCTGTCGTATGGTATCCGCCGCGGCCCATGGTGGATGTTCCGCCGGTACCAATCCAGTAGCTGCCTCCGTCGTGCTTCTCTTTCTGCTCTTCAATTCGCTCTCTGAACATGCGCATGATTTCTTCAAGTTCTTTTGGCCATTCATCGCCTTTGCCCTCGTCGTCGAGTGGTCTTTCCTGTTCGTCCTCGCTAAGCCACTTCCAGAACTCTTCAGGCAGGTCCTCAGGAGTCTGCACATTTTGGAAATACTCAGCGAACACCCTGTCGAAATTATCGAAATCCGACTCGCTCTTGATCAGAATGGCACGGCAAAGATAGTAGAAACCTTTAAATGAAGAACGCGCAAGCCCCTTGTCCAGGGCCTCCACGAGAGTCATCCATTCGTTGATTGAAACCTCAAGTCCTCTGGCTCTCAGTAAATAGAAAAATTCTAAAAACATCTTTTATCCTTTCTGCCAGCAGGGCCGGTTGCCTCCTACCATCTTCTAAGTGAATAACCCTTTTCTTTAATTTCATGCATTACATCAATATCCTGATTTTTCTTGAGGAGAACGCCCAGGAACGGCATTTTTTCACTCAGGTTGGCAACGTCAACGCCGCTGATCATCAGTGCCTGAATCCAGTCGAGAAGTTCTGATGTGCTTGGTTTCTTCTGAAGCTCGTCCATCTTTCTCAGATCATAGAAAGCGTCCAGTGCTGCATCTGACAGTGTCTGGTCTACGTCTCCGAAATGAACCTTGATGATTTCTGCCATTTTCTCTTTGTCAGGGAACTGAATGTAGTGGAAGATGCATCTTCTCAGGAATGCATCAGGAAGTTCCTTCTCTGCATTTGATGTAATGATAACGATTGGTCTATGCTTAGTCTTGATTGTTTCCTTGGTTTCGTTAATGTAGAATTCCATTTTGTCCAGCTCCCAGAGCAGGTCGTTAGGGAATTCAAGGTCTGCCTTGTCGATTTCGTCGATTAGCAGCACTACCTGCTTGTCTGATGTGAATGCTTCACCCAGCTTGCCCAGTTTGATGTACTGGCTGATGTCATTTACATTACCTTCGCCAAACTGCGAATCATAAAGTCTCTGAACTGTGTCATATACATACAGACCTTCCTGCGCCTTGGTTGTTGACTTGATTCCCCAGATGATAAGGTCCATGTCCAGCGCTTCCGCTATTGCTTCTGCCAGCATTGTCTTGCCAGTTCCCGGTTCGCCCTTTATAAGAAGCGGCTTCTTAAGTGCGATTGAAACGTTAACTGCATTCATCAGTTCTTCGGTAACAACGTAATTGTCACTGCCCTTAAATACATTCATGTCTTTCATTTTCTTTGTCCTCTCCTGTTACATTTTCTTTTGCTTATATTTCAGTTCGTGATTGTCGATAAACTGCAGATAAGCTTCGTAGCTCTCGTCCCATTTCCCAAATCTGCTGTCATCCCTGTGATCCGGCAGATCATAATTGTCTTCAATGTACGCAGTCAAATATCTGGTATACTTCTCGGCTCCCATGTAGTTGACGTGCTTGCTGTTATAAAAATCCTTCTTCCAGTCGATGCCAAGCGTCCTGATCATCTCCGGAGTATTGAAGTCCACCACATCGTATCCTCTTGACTCTACAATATCAATAGCTGTGTTGAACTTGTCCTTGTCTCCTTCCTTGACAGAATACGGTGACAGAACGAAGAGCACATCTTTGTCCAGCGCATCAAGATAATCCAGAAGTTCCACCAGAGTCTCCTCTGCTTCCGCAGTCAAATCAGCCCTGCCGTCGGAATAAACCGCTTCTTTCTGCTCTTTGACAACCACTGTATTAGGTGTCATGGCATACCCCATGGTCGGGTTCTGAGTGTTCCTGAGCAATATGTTATCGGCAGGCAGTTCTCCATCGGAAAGCATCCCCGTATACTTGAGTATCGGGAAGTAGTAATCGATGGCATTCTCACTCATGTCGTTCTCAACACCTTCTGTGAATTCCAGCGACTTTGAAATGGCATCATTCCTGTTGCTTCCGAATTTCATGCTGTCTGTAACTCTCCTGACATGCGCATCGGTAATCTGCTCTCGGGACTTGAGCACCCACCGCATCTCAATGATATAAAGCTGAGGATTCTGATACTTCTCTGCTTCCTCTATTACGTTAGAATAAAGGAACATGGGCATTCCCATTGTCGCCAGATTAAATACAGTAGCTCCGCTTTCTTCATAGCATAGAGGGTCGTTAAAGTATCTGTTTGTGGCACTGGTTCCCACGTAGACTGCATCAATTGTATTCTCCTCCTGAGCATAAAAAGTATTGAACAGTTTCTTGTTCATGTCAGAGTTGTCGTACTTGAATGCCATATTCAGATACACAAAAACAAGCCCGATTATAAGCAAAAATAGTGTTATCCTGAAAATAATCTGTCTTTTGGTCAATTCTTTGTTCATATCTCGTCTCATATCAAATAATTATATCACATTTTATTCTTATACTGTATAATGAGATTATATTTTGCAAAGGAGAAATTAATATGAGTTTTTATCCATCAGTTGTTGAGAATATTGCAAATTACGCTCTAACGCGACCTGATACGCTCGCACTTGCAGACAGCAACCTTACTCTGACATACGCGGAGTTAAACGACCGCATTAATGCACTGGCACACACCCTTATGTCAAAAGGCATCCGCGAGGGCGACTGCGTTACCGTAGAATGCAATCAGAGCGTCGACTATATTGTCAGCGAAATGGCAATCCAGCTTATCGGAGGCATTTTCGTTCCTATAGAAAAGAATGCGGCTTTCTCAAGAATAGAGGAAATCGTTACGGATACAGAATCGAAGCTGCTGATAGGCAAAGCACCGGTTGAAGGCATTGACATTGACTTCCTGAAGATTTCGGAAGCAAGTGCCCAGACCCCATGCTCATTCGAAGACCTTCACCTTGACGGATACCCTGCAGGAAGCCGGGAATCCGAGATTCTTTTTTCCACGGGCACAACAGGCAAATCCAAGGGCATCGTTCTCACCAACAGCAACAACATTGCAATCGCAGAGAACATCATAAACGGCGTTGAGATGAAAGATGGCAACGTGGAGCTTATCCCTATGCCTCTCAGTCACTCACACGGTCTGAGAACTACCTATGCCAATCTGACAATGGGTTGCACTTCTGTTTTCATAGACGGTGTTACACTTCTCAAAAAAGTCTTCAACATGATGGATCAGTTCAAGGTTACTTCTATGGACCTGTCCCCAAGCATGCTGAGCATCATTTTTAAACTCAGCAAAGACAGAATCGGCGACTATGCCGACACTCTCGATTACATTCAGCTTGGTTCTGCTCCTCTTTCGGAAGAAGACAAGGTTCACCTGAGCCGTGTTCTGCCTAAGACAAGACTATATAATTTCTACGGAAGCACCGAGGCCGGACGTTCATGCTGCCTTGACTTCAACAAATCCGCAGGAA
>JALEUQ010000026.1 GCA_022780965.1 Clostridiales bacterium | reverse complement strand
TGAAGCTGTGGGAGCACTGCTTGCACATTATGAGAACAAGGTAATGTTCCAGGGATTCCTGTGGAATCTGAACAGCTTCGATCAGGAGGGTGTACAGCTGGGCAAAGTGCTGGCAAAACAGGTGCTTGCTCACGAGACAGACGGAGCTCTCAAAGCGTACTCGGAGCTTCTTGACATCTAGATTCGGCGGCGACAGAATATCTTTGCTTGTGTTCACTGTCGTTTGTCCTATAGTCCTGTAGTTTTCAATTACATAAGTTACAACAATAAAAGGTTCCGGCAGGCATGCCGGAACCTTTTCGCATATCATGTTTAATTATGATTTAATTTCGAATTACTTTACAGCTGAGGACCTGCTGCTACCAGAGCCTTACCTGCTTCGTTTCCTTCGTACTTGGCGAAGTTCTTGATGAATCTGCCGGCCAGATCTACAGCCTTGGCATCCCATTCTGAAGCGTCTGCATATGTATCTCTAGGGTCCAGAATTGCAGGATCAACACCTGGGAGTTCAGTTGGAACTTCGAAGTTGAAGTAAGGGATAGTCTTAGTTGGAGCAGTCTTGATATCTCCGTTCAGGACAGCATCGATAATGCCTCTTGTATCCTTGATTGAGATTCTCTTGCCTGTGCCGTTCCAGCCTGTGTTTACCAGGTAAGCCTTGGCGCCGCTTACTTCCATCTTCTTAACCAGCTCTTCTGCATACTTTGTTGGGTGCAGTTCCAGGAAAGCCTGACCGAAGCATGCTGAGAAAGTAGGAGTAGGCTCTGTGATGCCTCTCTCTGTACCTGCAAGCTTTGCAGTGAAACCTGACAGGAAGTAGTACTGAGTCTGTTCAGGGGTCAGGATTGATACTGGAGGCAGTACACCGAATGCGTCTGCTGACAGGAAGATTACGTTCTCTGCAGCAGGTGCTGATGATACAGGGCGAACGATATTGTCAATGTGGTTGATTGGATATGAAACTCGAGTGTTTTCTGTCACGCTCTTGTCTGCGAAATCAATCTTGCCGTTTTCGTCAACTGTAACGTTCTCGAGAAGTGCATTTCTTCTGATGGCATTGTAGATATCAGGCTCGCTGTCTTTGTCCAGGTTGATAACCTTGGCATAGCAGCCGCCTTCGAAGTTGAATACACCGTTGTCGTCCCAGCCGTGCTCGTCATCACCGATGAGGAGTCTCTTAGGGTCAGTTGACAGAGTAGTCTTGCCTGTTCCTGAAAGACCGAAGAAGATTGCAGTGTTTTCTCCGTTCATGTCGGTATTGGCTGAGCAGTGCATTGAAGCGATGCACTTGAGAGGCAGGTAGTAGTTCATCATGGAGAACATGCCCTTCTTCATTTCGCCGCCGTACCATGTGTTGATGATAACCTGTTCTCTGCTTGTGATGTTGAAAGCAACGCATGTTTCTGAGTTGAGTCCCAGTTCTTCGAAGTTCTCTACCTTAGCCTTGGAAGCATTGTAGATAACGAAGTCAGGTTCGAATGTTTCAAGTTCTTCGTCAGTAGGAACGATGAACATGTTCTTAACGAAGTGAGCCTGCCATGCTACTTCCATGATGAATCTGATGTTCATTCTTGTGTCAGGGTTAGCTCCGCAGAAAGCATCAACAACGTAGAGCTTCTTGTTGCAGAGAGCGTCCTTGGCGATGCCCTTAACTGTTTCCCATACTTCCTCTGACATTGGATGGTTGTCGTTCTTGTACTCATCGCTTGTCCACCATACTGTGTCTCTGGAATTCTCATCCATTACGATGTACTTGTCCTTAGGGGAACGACCTGTATAGATTCCTGTCATAACGTTTACTGCATCGAGTTCAGTCAGCTGTCCAACATCGTATCCTGTCAGTTCAGGCTTCATTTCCTCTTCAAACAGTTCTTCGTATGAAGGATTGTATACTATTTCAGTTGTACCTGTAATACCGTACTTTGTTAAATCGATATTCTTCATTTTTTTAACTCCTTTAACAAAAACTTTAGCCGCATAAATGATATCTGATAAAAGTATTGAATCCACCTTTTCAATATAACCTATTGTGCATTAAAATGCAATGAAATAAGCAACTAAGACAATGTTGACAGTGGATAAAAAAGAGCATACCATTATATGAGGTTCTGACTGAATTCCAAATTCAAGGAGGCAAGACATTATATGGAAAGAAACAAACACAGTCTCATAACTCCTGCAGTACTTTTCGCAGTTTTCGTTCTGTATACAGCCGCAGTGGCATTAATAGATGTGAAACCTGTTGGGCAGATGAATTCCAACGTGGGAATGGCGACCATAAACAAGGCGCTGTCAGATGCCATAGGCGTTCACATGATATGGTATGACATTACCAACATTCTTGGAATACTGGCCCTTCTTATTGCGGCATTTTTCGGAGTTGTCGGCGTAATACAGCTTGTAACCAGGAAGAGCCTGCTTAAAGTAGACAGGGATATTATTATTCTGGGGTGCTTCTACGTAATGGTCATCGTATGCTATGTTCTGTTCGACCATTTCGCAATTAATTACCGTCCGGTGATGCTGGAGGACACACTTGAGGCTTCATATCCTTCATCTCACACCATGCTTGCAGTATGCGTAATGAGTACAGCCATCTGCCAGCTTAAATGGAAAATGCGCGATGAGCACGTGAGCCGCATTGTTCAGGGCGTTCTGGCAGTGCTGATAGTGCTGACGGTAGTGGGACGAATGATATCTGGAGTGCACTGGTTTACGGACATTATAGGCGGCGTCCTTCTGTCGGCATTCCTTGTTTCTCTTTATGTCTGGTTCGTATATGAAGCGGGCGGTCCCGGCAGAAGCAGGAATACGGGAAATGAGAAAATCAGAAGGCAGAGAAGCGCTAAACGTCAGTAGTTAAGCACATAACTGAATACTAATTAGTAAAAAAGAGGGTATGCTGCGGTGTTTAGCCGCCGTATGCCCTCTTTGTATGCGATTATTTGTTCCGTGATTAAGCATTCTCCGCGATGTCGTAGATGAGTCTTTCTGATTTCTCCCATCCAAGACACGGGTCGGTAATTGACTTGCCGTAGACGCCTTCACCGATTTTCTGTGTACCGTCCTCGATGTAACTTTCGATCATGAATCCTTTGATCATGTCCTTCAAGTCCGGATTGTATTTCCTTGAGTCCAGCACTTCCTTTGCTATTCTGATCTGCTCAAGATACTTCTTGCCTGAGTTGGCGTGGTTGGTATCAACTATGACAGCCTTGTTCTTAAGATTGTTTTTGTCATAAGCTTCACTTACTGCAACCAGGTCTTCATAGTGATAGTTTGGAACGCTGAGACCTCTGTGGTTGACGAATCCGCGAAGGATGGCATGTGTAAGGTCGTTGCCCAGAGTTTCAACTTCCCAGCCTCTGTAGATGAATTTGTGCGGTGTCTGAGCTGCGATGATTGAATTGAACATTATTGAGTTTTCGCCTGAAGTTGGATTCTTCATGCCCACAGGAATGCTCATGCCGGAAGCTGTCAGTCTGTGCTGCTGGTTTTCAACTGAGCGAGCGCCTACTGCAACGTAGCCCAGAAGATCGGACAGATATCTGTAGTTTTCAGGGTACAGCATTTCATCTGCACATGTGAGTCCTGTTTCGCCTATGGCAGTGGCGTGCAGTCTTCGAATTGCCACGATGCCCTCGAGCATGTCTTCGCCCTTCTCAGGGTTAGGCTGGTGAACCATTCCCATATAGCCCTGGCCTGTAGTTCTTGGCTTGTTGGTATATATTCTAGGGATGATAATGAGTTTGTCTTTAACTTTCTCCTGGATTTCTGCCAGTCTTGATGTATAGTCGAGGACCGCGTCTTCTCTGTCAGCTGAGCAAGGACCGATAATCAGAATGAACTTGTCGCTTTCACCTCTGAAAACCCTGGCGATTTCCTCATCGCGCTGCTCTTTGATGGCAGCAATTGCCGGAGTTACAGGATACTGTTCTTTAATGTCCTTAGGAATAGGAAGCTTCCTTGTGAATATGCTGTTTTTCATTATAACTTTCTCCCTTTGCATTTTTTCGCGTGACAAGCATTATAACATAAAATGGTAAAATAATAAATGAAGATAAAGTATAATTCGGATTTGTTTTTATGATATAATAAATCATATTTGCTTTTGGAAGGAATGTAATGATGAAAAACACAGGACTTACACTTAAAACAAAGAACCTGGTGCTTGTTCCGACAGATGACGTCAGATACTGGACCAAGCCGTGGAATATTAACAAAAAAGATACCGGAATTAACGTGGGCAAGGTTGGATTCAAGGGAAATCCCGAGAACTATGCTGTTGAGATTGAGATCAGCATTAAGTCCGATTTCAGAGGAAGAGACTACGACAGCGAGGTCCTTGAAATAATAACCAACTGGGCGCTGGGCAAGGACAAGGTGTTCATTGTTGAAACCTATGCGTATTCCGACGACAGACCTGCCATCGCCGCCCTTAAAAAAGCCAAGTTTGTTGAAGATGAGGTGGTTGGCAAGAAGACGAGATTCATTCGCAAAAGGGATAGAATGCCGTGGCTCCTTCTCACCATGAGCATGTTTCTCAGTGGGGGATTCGCCATTGGATATACAATTCACAGCGTTGTGCAGGGCCTTATTATCGGATGCTGTCTGGGTCTGATTACCGGAATTTTTATGACAGTAAGAGGCAGGAAGAGACTTGAGCTTGCAGAGAGAGACTGGCGCAGCAGCAAAAATAAACGAAGGAAGAGATAGGTACAGATGTTAACAGGTAAACAGAGAAGTTATTTAAGAAAGCTTGCCCAGAATATTGATCCGCTGGTGTATATAGGCAAGAATAACATGACAGAAACAGTAATTAACGAAATGGATGCGCTGCTTGAGAGCAGAGAACTGGTAAAGGCTAAAATTCAGGAGACAAGCACTCTCGATGCCAAGGAAACTGCAAATGAAATGGCAGACATTCTTCACGCAGAATACGTGCAGGCAATCGGCAGACGCTTCGTGCTTTACAGGAGAGCCAGAGACCCTGAAAAGAGAAAAATTGTTCTGCCGAAGGATTCCAAAAGAGGAGTTAAATAGTTGAAATACAATACTGAACTGCTGACAATTGAATTAAAGGAAAGAAAGCTGATTAAATCTGCAGCTGCAAAAAAAGCGTCGATTATTGATAAGAAGATACAGGAGTACGTTCCTGACAATCTGGAGAAAACTCTTAACGACATGTTTGAGCTGGCATTCCGCAAGATTTTTCAGAACGGCGTTGAAGTAATCTCGATGACATTTGATAAGAACAGCCCCAAAGAAGCTGAAGAAATGCTGAGAAAATCAAGAATAGCTGCGACTTTTGATACGGGAATGTCTTTCGTAACAGGAACGGGAATGGGAATTCTCGGCATCGGTGTGCCGGATATCCCCATTTTCACAGCTATGGTGCTGAGAAACATTTATCAGATTGCCGCTGCGTACGGATTTGACTATAAGAGCAGAACTGAGCAGATTTACATACTCAAGGTTATCAAAGGGGCCATGGCAATCGGCGAGAAAGCGGAACAGACTGCAGCGGAAGTGGACAGATATTCCGATGGTGTGGATCTGCGGGGAGAAGTCAACGAAACGTGGCTTGGCGATGAACTTGATGAGGCGGCAGGAGCACTTGCAGACAGTATGCTTTACATGAAATTCGTACAGGGCATTCCTGTTGTTGGGGCGGCAGGAGGACTGTCAAATGCCTCAACAATGCGTAAGATAAGCAAATATGCAGATCTTAAATACCATAAGAGGATGATTAAACGTCAGCTGGCTCATATGACGGAGGCAGATGAAGCGGATGAAATCAGAGCAGAATCAGATGAAGAATCATAAGCGGATAATGAGTAACGGACACGAAGGGACTTTCGCATTAACGAATTACAATCGTTAGGGCGATGCCCCTTTTTTGTATAAGTAAAACTCAGCGTTTGACGCGGAGATGGTTTTATGTGCTCAACAAACATGCCTATAGGAGAAAAAACAAAAAAACAACTTCCAAACGTAAAACCCCCTGGAAGTTGTAATGGCAAAATATTAACATGATAACGCACTCTATGACACTTACGAAAGAATGCCATCTGAGAAATACCATCAGAGAAATGCCATCTGAGAAATACGCATCTTCTGAATTATATGACTCTCCGGAATCCGCGGGTCAATGTGCTTTATGGAAATAAATGGGGATTGACTGACGCTATAGGGAATTGATGATGTATGAGGATTCACCTATAGACGGGATAAATGAGTCTATAGGTAAGGCTTCCGAGAACCAGAAATACATATAGCTGATTTTCGTAGTGAAAAATACAGAACAAATGTTCGCATTTTCGTTGTGATATTGGAAGTTTGGTAGTATAATGAGACGTAGAATCAGACTGGAAGTGAGGGAGATATACAATGCCTGATTTTAAAGTATATTCGGAGTTTGAGCCTATGGGGGATCAGCCTCAGGCGATAGAAACGCTGGCGGAGGGAATCAGACAGGGCAGACGCGCGCAGACCCTGATGGGAGTAACCGGCTCCGGCAAGACTTTTACCATGGCCAAGCTTATTGAGAAGGTTCAGAAGCCGACTCTTGTAATAAGTCACAACAAGACACTGGCCGCTCAGCTTCACGGAGAATTCAAGGAGTTTTTTCCGGAGAATTCAGTTGAGTATTTTGTGTCCTATTATGATTACTATCAGCCGGAGGCATACGTTGCTTCAACGGATACTTATATTGAGAAGGATTCGGATATTAATGCGGAGATTGAGAAACTCAGGCACTCGGCGACTGCGGCTCTCAGTGAGCGCAGGGATGTGATAATTGTCGCATCGGTATCGTGCATATACGGACTGGGTTCACCTATAGATTACGAGAATCAGGTGGTTTCGCTGCGTCCGGGCATGGAGAAGGACAGACAGGAGCTGCTGAGAAAACTTGTGGATATTCAGTACACTAGGAATGACATGGTGCTGGAGAGAGGCAACTTCCGAGTTAGAGGGGACATTATTGATATTTTCCCTGCAGGTGCGGAGAATCCGGTGAGAATTGAACTTTTCGGAGACGAAGTTGAATCAATCAAGGAAATAAACGGGATTACAGGTGAAATTCTGGGTTTGAGGCAGCATGTTGCCATTTACCCGGCATCTCATTACGTTACAAGCAAGGAGAATATTGAGAAGGCGGCAGAGACAATCAGCCGCGAGCTCGAAGAACGAGTTCAGTGGTTTACTGACAGGGGCAAGCTGATTGAAGCTCAGCGTATCGAGCAGAGAACTAGATATGATATTGAGATGCTTCGCGAAGTTGGAACATGCAAGGGGATTGAGAACTATTCACGTCATATTACGGGACTGCCTGCAGGTTCCAGACCTTACACGCTGATAGACTACATACCGGACGATTTCCTTATAATAATTGATGAGTCTCACGTCATGCTGCCACAGCTGAGGGCAATGTATGCAGGAGACAGATCAAGGAAACAGTCACTGGTTGACTACGGGTTCAGACTGCCGTCGGCTCTGGACAACAGACCTCTCAAGTTTGAGGAGTTCAATGAACTGGTAAATCAGATTGTGTATGTAAGTGCTACACCTGCCGAATACGAACGTGAGCAGAGCGGCGGCATTTCGGCGGAGCAGATAATAAGACCGACGGGACTTCTCGATCCTGTGATACAGCTTCACAAGACAGAAGGTCAGATGGACCATCTTATCGGTGAAATAAGGAAGACAGTGGACAAGGGGGACAGGGTTCTCATTACGACACTTACTAAGAAGATGTCGGAAAGTCTGACCGATTATCTCAAGGAAGCGGGAATTAAAGTAAGATATCTTCACTCGGAGATTGATGCTCTGGAGAGAATGGAGATAATAAGAGACCTGAGGAAGGGTATTTTCGATGTACTTGTAGGCATCAATCTTCTCAGAGAAGGTCTCGACATACCGGAAGTTTCACTGGTGGCAATTCTCGATGCAGATAAAGAGGGTTTCCTGAGAACGGAAACTTCGCTGATTCAGACCATAGGCAGAGCAGCCAGAAACGCAGACAGCAAGGTAATAATGTACTGTGACAGAATCAGTCCGGCAATGAAGGCTGCAATGGATGAAACAGAGAGAAGACGCCAGATACAGAACGATTACAATCAGGCTCACGGTATAGTTCCTAAGACAGTCAAGAAGGATATCAGAAGTGTCATTGAAGCGACTAAGGTTGCAGAAGACCCTGCAGAATATGAGGGAAGAAGTCCGCTTGAAATGACCAGAAAGGAACTTAAGGATTACGTGAAGAAACTAGAAAAGGAAATGAAGCAGGCAGCTGCGGATCTACAGTTCGAGAGAGCGGCGCAGCTTAGAGACATGCTGTTTGAATACAAGACAAGAATGTAGCAGGAGTGTGGAATGCAGAAGGATATAGTAATCAGAGGTGCTAAAGAGAACAATCTCAAGAGCATTGATGTAACAATACCAAGGGACAAGATGGTCGTACTGACAGGACTGTCTGGTTCGGGCAAGAGTTCGCTTGCCTTTGATACAATATATGCTGAAGGGCAGAGAAAATACATGGAGAGTCTGTCTTCATATGCGAGACAGTTCCTTGGACAGATGGAGAAGCCTAATGTTGATTATATTGAAGGCCTTTCGCCGGCAATTTCAATAGATCAGAAGACAACAAACAAGAATCCGCGTTCGACTGTGGGAACTGTAACAGAAATATACGATTATCTGAGACTTATGTACGCACGAATCGGAATACCTCACTGTCCGATATGCGGCAGAGAAATCTCGAGTCAGACTGTAGATCAGATTGTCGACATTCTCATGACTGAAGGTGAAGGAACAAGACTTACAGTTCTGGCGCCTGTCATCAGACAGAAGAAGGGACAGCATGAGAAGATTCTCGAAAGAATTCAGAAGGAAGGTTTCAGGCGCGTTAGAGTAGATGGCGAAATGAAGCTTCTCGACGAAGATGAAATCAAGCTGGAGAAGACATTCAAACATACCATAGAGATTGTCGTGGACAGAGTTAAAGTGAAGGAAGGCGTTTCTGCAAGACTGGCAGAAGCATGTGAGCTTGCCATTGAGCATGGAGACGGTCTGGTTCAGGTATTGATAGGTTCAGGTGATGATGAAAGAGAAAAAACCTTCAGTACCAGTCTGGCATGTCCGGAGCACGGCATCAGCATCGAGGAGCTTGAACCGAGAATGTTCTCGTTTAACAATCCAATGGGAGCATGCCCTGAGTGTAACGGGCTGGGATATCTGCAGAGAATCGATCCGGAACTGATAATCCCGGACCGAAGCATCAGCATTGCAGATAAGTGCCTGTCCAATATTTTTGCCACAATGGAGCACACCAGCTATTACTGGCAGGTAATCAATGCTCTGGCAGACAAATACAATGAAGACATTTACAAACCTTTCGAAGAACTTTCGGAAGAGTTTACGAATGCTCTTCTTTACGGAACCGGTGACGAAACTCTGAAATACACATATACATCCAGAAACGGCACCGTGCAGCACAGAAATCATACCTTCGAAGGACTCATTAACAATGTGGAGAGAAGGTACAGAGAGACACATTCCGAATGGATTAAAGAAAAAATGGAGAAGTTCATGAGCATAAGCGAATGTCATGTGTGTCACGGCAAGAAGCTTAAGCCTGAACTGCTGGCAGTAACTGTGGGCGGCATAAATATCATGGAATTCTGCGACATGTCTGTGGCAGAAGCTTTGAATTTCATCGAAAACATTGATATTTCTCCTGCACACAGAATGATTGCATCTGAAATTCTCAAGGAAATCAAGGGCAGATTGACTTTCCTTGCAAACGTGGGTCTTGATTATCTGACACTTTCGCGTGCAGCGGCAACTTTAAGCGGCGGAGAATCTCAGAGAATAAGGCTTGCGACACAGATTGGCTCAGGGCTTGTTGGAGTTCTCTATATTCTCGATGAGCCCAGCATCGGACTGCATCAGAAGGATAATTCCAAACTGCTTGAGGCACTGAGAAATCTTACGGATATAGGCAATACTCTTATTGTTGTTGAACACGATGAAGACACCATGTATGCTGCGGATCAGATTGTAGACATTGGTCCGGAGGCGGGTGTTAACGGCGGAAGACTTGTAGCGCAGGGAACTGTGCAGGATATTATGGACTGCCCTGAATCCATCACCGGCAAGTATCTTAGCGGTGAATGCAGAATTAATGTGCCTGACAGAAGGCGCGAGGGAAACGGAAGGTTTATCAGTATCAAAGGCGCCGAGGAGAACAATCTCAAAGGCATTGACGTAGACATTCCATTAGGCAAGATGGTATGTGTTACGGGAGTGTCAGGCTCAGGTAAGAGCAGTCTGGTAAACGAAATACTGTACAAACGTGTATCCGCTGAAATCTACAAGAGCAAGGACAAGCCGGGCAGGCACATGAGCATTGAAGGTCTTGAGAACATAGACAAGGTCATAGATATCAATCAGACGCCTATAGGCAGAACACCAAGGTCAAATCCTGCCACATATACAGGAGTGTTCACACATATTAGAGATTTGTTCTCTCAGATTCCTGAAGCTAAACTGAGAGGCTACGGCAAGGGCAGATTCAGCTTCAATGTTAAGGGCGGCAGATGCGAAGCTTGTTCCGGAGACGGTATTGTCAAAATAGAAATGCATTTCCTTCCGGATGTATATGTGCCTTGCGAAGTGTGTCAGGGGCACAGATATAACAAAGAAACACTGGAAGTCAAGTACAAGGGCAAGAGCATATACGATGTCCTCAACATGACTGTAGATGACGGGTGCGAGTTTTTCAAGAATCATCCAAGTATATCAAGACAGCTTGAAACACTGAAGGAGGTAGGTCTGGGTTACATTAAGCTGGGACAGCCAAGCACTGAACTGTCCGGAGGAGAAGCACAGCGCATTAAACTGGCCGCCGAACTTTCCAAGAAGAGCACAGGCAAGACCCTTTACATACTTGATGAACCGACTACAGGACTTCATTTTGCTGATGTTGACAAGCTGATACAGGTCCTTAACAAGCTAGTAGATGCCGGCAATACTGTAGTGGTTATCGAGCACAATCTGGATGTCATCAAAGTGTCCGACTACATTATAGACCTGGGTCCTGACGGCGGCTTCAGAGGCGGAAACATTGTTGCTCAGGGAACACCGGAGGAAGTGGCTGAAGTGGAATCATCATATACCGGACAGTACCTTAAGAAGATGCTGAAGTAGCGGACTTGACACCGTCGAAGTAGCGGAATCGTTTTACAGTCGATGCTGCCGGTGATATAATCAGGACAGCGTGATTTTTTAGGCAGGCCGCAAGGCAGACTAGGAGGTACAGTTCAATGTCTTATAAGAGAAACCTGACCATGCTGACAGATTTCTATGAAATAACCATGGCAAATGGATATTTTGAAACCGGAATGGATGATACAATAGCATATTTCGATGTGTTTTTCAGAAGAATTCCCGATGGCGGCGGATATGCTATCATGGCAGGTCTGGAACAGGTTATTGACTATTTAAAAGAACTCAGTTTTTCGGAAGATGATATTGAGTATCTGAGAGGCAAGAATGCTTTCAGCGAGAAGTTCCTGGAATATCTTGCGAATTTTGAGTTCAAATGTGATGTATGGGCGGTACCTGAAGGTACACCGATTTTTCCGGGTGAACCGATTCTTACAGTACGCGGACCGGTGATTCAGGCTCAGTTCATTGAGACAATGATTCTTCTAATAATCAATCATCAGAGCCTTATAGCCACCAAGGCAAGCAGGATTGTCAGAGAAGCGGGCGGAAGACCTGTAATGGAGTTCGGAACAAGAAGAGCACACGGCAATTCCGCTGCGATATACGGTGCCAGAGCTGCATATATCGGAGGATGTGCCGGCACTGCATGCGCAATTGCTGATATAGACATGGGCATCCCTGCCCTGGGAACCATGGCTCACAGCTGGGTTCAGATGTTTGACAGTGAATATGATGCTTTCAAAGCATATGCGGAGATATATCCTGACAACTGCACACTGCTGGTTGATACATATAATGTTCTCAAATCAGGTGTGCCTGCAGCAATTAAGGTATTTGATGAGGTGAAACCAGCGAAGAAAGGTATCAGAATTGACAGCGGAGACATTGCATATCTTACTAAAAAGGCTAGGGCGATGCTTGATGAAGCAGGCCATGAAGATTGCGCAATAGTAGTGTCGAATTCACTGGATGAGTATCTGATAAGAGATATTCTTCACGAAGGTGCCTGCATTGATTCTTTCGGTGTGGGTGAACGTCTCATTACAGCCAAGACAGAACCGGTATTCGGGGGAGTATATAAACTGTCTGCAATAGAGAAGGACGGCAATCTGATTCCGAAGATTAAGGTAAGCGAAAACGTTGAAAAGATTACAAATCCGGGCTTTAAATCCCTGTTCAGACTTTTTGACAAGGATACTGATGAACCTCTGGCAGATCTCATTACACTGGATGGTGAGACAATTCCTGAAGACGGGGAATATGAAATCTTCGACCCTAAAGCAACATGGAAGAAGAAGACTGTCAGCAATTTTTATGCAGTCAATCTGAGAAAACCAATCTTTATCGATGGCAAATGTGTATATAACAGCCCGTCCATTGATGAAATCAGAACTTACTGCAGGAAAGAAATGGATGCCATGTGGGCTGAAATGAAGAGGCTTGAGAATCCTCAGACGTATTATGTCGATCTTTCATACGAACTGTGGAAGCTTAAGAACGATATGCTGGGAAACAAAACAGATAACAGGTAAAATCAGCTGAGACAGAGCAATCAGCACCGTATTTACGAATAGACAGAGCAGATATGACAGAGTATGGCTAATACCATGCTCTGTTTTGCTTTTTATCGATAAGCCGTTGACTTGAGAGGTTCTTAAATGTATACTATGGAAGTAAAGACGCTTTAGTGCGTTAAAACATTAAAAAATAAAAAATCGGAGGATTTGTGATGAAAAAGAGAATAGTTGCATTATTATCAGTAGCGGTAATGATTATTTCATGTTTCGCATTAACAGGCTGCGGATCATCAGATTCAGGCAGTGATTCAGATCTGGCATATGTTCAGGATAAGGGAACACTGGTTGTTGGTATCACTGATTTCGCTCCAATGGACTACAAGGATGACAATGGTGACTGGATTGGTTTCGATGCTGACCTGGCAAGAGCATATGCAGAGTCAATCGGCGTTGAAGTTGAATTCATCGAAATCAACTGGGATTCCAAGGAGATGGAACTTGAAAACAAGAACATCGACTGCGTATGGAACGGAATGACACTTACTGACGGTGTTAAGGAAGCAATGGAATGCTCCAATGCATACTGCAACAATGCTCAGATCGTTGTAGTAAACAAGGCTAAGGCTGACTCAATCAAGAGTGCTGAAGACTGCAAGGACTTAGCATTTGCTGTTGAAGCAGGTTCAGCAGGTGAAGAACAGGCACAGGCTAACGAGTTCAATTCAACAGGTGTTGAGACTCAGGCTGATGCTGTAATGGAAGTTGCTGCAGGTACTGCTGATGCATGTATCATCGACTCACTCATGGCAGGAGCTATGGTTGGCGAAGGAACTTCATATCCTGATCTGGTAGCTACAGTAGGTCTTAACGAAGAACTCTACGGCGTTGGATTCAGAAAGGGCTCCGACATGGCTGCTTCACTGAACGAATTCCTGGCAGCTGCATACGATGACGGCACTGTTAAGGAAGTTGCTGAGAAGTACGGCACAGCAGAAAGCATCATCAAGCCTGAATAATCGGGAACAGGTACCGGAAACAGATACCGGAAACGTAATTTATCTAAAATCGAAATACATCGCAAAGACGATAGATGATACAAGTTACTACTAGAATGGAGATATTTTGACTATGTTTCAGTCGGTTATGCTTGAGCTGACGACAGGTTCGGTCAAAACACTGGAAATCTTTTTCCTGACCCTGCTTGGAGCACTGCCTCTGGGATTGCTCATATCATTCGGCTCAATGAGTAAAATAACACCAATTAAAGCAATAGTTAAGACAATAGTCTGGATCATAAGAGGTACGCCTCTTATGCTCCAGCTTATTATTGTGTATTACGGACCCGGACTTATTTTGGGAACCAATGTCTGGGGAATGGGAACAAGCGGCAGATTCATTGCCGTTATAGTTGCGTTCATAATAAACTATGCATGCTATTTTTCGGAAATATACAGAGGCGGTATCGAGAGTATCCCTCAGGGACAGTATGAAGCCGGTGCTGTGCTGGGTCTCAGCAAAAGCCAGGTGTTCTTCAAGGTTATTCTGCTTCAGGTAGTTAAGAGGATTCTGCCGCCAATGAGCAACGAGTTCATTAACCTGGTTAAAGATACTTCCCTTGCAAGAATCATAGCTGTATACGAGATTATTTGGGCAGGTCAGCTGTTTATCAAGTCAGACGGAATCATCTGGCCGCTGTTCATGACAGGTGCATATTATCTGCTTTTCAGCGGACTTCTGACTATAATGTTCGCGAAGATTGAGAAGAAGCTCAGCTATTTTAAGTAAGGAGGAGTTATGGCAGTATTAGAAGTAAACGGTTTGCATAAGTCCTTTGGCAAGGTTGAGGTTCTAAAGGGTGTTGATTTGTCACTGGAAAAGGGTGAAGTAATGGCCATTATCGGCTCATCCGGCGGCGGTAAGACAACTCTTCTCAGATGCATCAATTTCCTGGAGATTGCAGAACAGGGGACTATTAAAGTAAACGATAATGTGATTTTTGACGGCAGCAAGTCGATCAGTGAAGAGGAAATGAGACAGAATCGTCTTCACTTCGGAATGGTATTCCAGCAGTTTAACCTTTTCCCTCAGTATACAGTGAAGGATAATATTACTCTGGCTCCGACTCTTCTCAAGACAGGAACAGTAGAGGAAATCGACGCCAAAGCTGAAGAACTGATGAAGAAGGTTGGTCTGGAAGAAAAGAGAGACAGTTATCCGTGGCAGCTGTCGGGCGGTCAGCAGCAGCGAGTTGCCATAGCAAGAGCACTTGCAATGGATCCTGACATTCTTTGCTTTGATGAACCTACATCGGCGCTTGATCCGGAACTTACAGGAGAAGTTCTCAGGGTAATCAAAGGCCTCAAGTCCAAGGACAACACCATGATAGTTGTAACACACGAAATGGGATTTGCCAAAGAGGTGGCAGACAAAGTGGTGTTCATAGACGGCGGTGTTATTGTTGAAGCCGGAACACCGAAGGATATTTTTGAGAATCCGCAGAATGACAGACTGAAGGGATTCCTGGCATCCATGCTTAAGGCTTAACTGCTGCAGATCGGCATGAATAAATGCTTAAGGAATTACGGCCGGTAAGCATAATCTAACAGAGCAAGTAATAATAATTGGCCTATAGGCCTAATAATTAAGAGACCCGCGGGTCTCTTTTTTCGTGTAGTTAGGCCTATAGGCCACAAACTCACGGGCCTCTTTTGCTATAATCTGTTGCGCAGCTTGCGATAAGGCAGTGCCAGCACATTGTATATCGTGTCCATGACTTTGTCGTACACCTTTTTTACTGAAGGTCTTGAGAACAGATACATGCAGGCTAGCGCACACAGCAGGACAATCAGATATCCTGCGACAGTGCCTCCGAATGGGATGCTGACTCTTTTGATAATGTATCTGACAGGAATGTGAAAGAGGAAAATGGTCATGGTGTACTGGCCGATTCGCGATATTGGAAGCCTCCTGTCAGGTGTCAGACCAATAATGACGATAATCCAGCCTGAAGCCACTGCAAGGAGAACCAACCGTACAAGCATCCCTTCGACAGGTCCCATGCCGTAAAGTGAATAATCATTCTTAAGATGCATCATGTCAACAGGGATGAGTCTGTAATGAGCATCCAGGGCCGAGAAGACAATGAGGCATGCCAGCATAAGCCACAAAACAGGCGATGGCAGAGAACGAATCTTGTCAATATGAGTCCTGTCCGCTTTGAGCCCTGCAGTGAAGAACACGAGGAAAGAAGCCAGGCGGCCAAGTGCCAGCTCGTCGCTAAGGAAAGGAATGCATCCGGAAAGGAAGTAAAGAGCCAGCGCAATAAGGACGATATATGGAACCCTGATTAAATCTTTGGCTGCAAATCTGTACACAAACATGACCAGAAGAAACCAGAGAGCCATGGTAGGGCAGGTAAGGTCAAGGTGGGCGTGTCCAAACACAGCAATTCTTACGAAGTACATGAAAACCATCATTACGACGTATGGAAGAAGGAATGTCTTCACTGCGTTATTCCTGCACTTGTCGACATTTTTTGAAAAATATCCGGACACAAAAAGAAAGCCCTGCATTATGAATCCGAAAGATACAATATATACAAAGCCTGCCAATGAATCAGTCCTGAAAAAACCGCTCACTCTCATGAAGTGAGCGATTACTACCGAAAACATGAGTATTACTTTAATATTGTCAAAAAGACAGCTCCTTTTATCCATTAACGATTTCAGTTCCCCCTGTTATCCCGTTTGCTGATGTTATTTCGTAATCACACCAAGTATATCCTCATCTGAAGACCCCTTCGTTATTTCGTAGGAACCTGCGATGATTGAACTTTCCTTTTTCTTCTCTACTGCAAAATCAACGAATTCATCTGCAGATTTAATCAGCCCTTCGCTCTCAAGACGGGCAGCAATGTCGCTGAGAGTATCGTTCTCTTTGACTGTGAATTTAACCTTGGCAGCAGCATCTGCATCCGTGCCGGCAGAAGCCTTGTCAGCATTAGAATCGCCATTATCGGCCGAGGCGCTGCTTTCCTGCTCAATGCTCTGTGCATAAACCTCCGGATAACTCATGACAACTTCCATTCTGTCATAAATAACGAAGGCTGCCGCTGCAAGAATCAGAAGAACGACAATAATGTCATTTTTGTTATAAAAAAAGTCTTTAATCTTATTCATAAGCCCTGTTCCCTCATATCTGAATCAATTTCTCAGATATTTTACCACAATTTGTGCCGAGTCTCAACCACCAACACATCATGTCGTTTTTTGACGGGGCGTATTCCAACCCACATGGTTTTGTTGTATAATGAAATCTATGGTTAAACTGATAATTACAGAAAACGAAGGGAACCAGAGACTGGACAGATTCCTGCGAAAATATCTTAAACGCGCACCGCTTTCCATGATTTACAAACTTATTCGCAAAGATGTGAAAGTTAACGGTAAGCGTGGACATGAAGACACAGTGCTGCAGGCAGGGGACAGTCTTGTCATATACATTCCTGATGACAAGCTGGCAGAACTGACAGCTCCTGTTGAGAAGCAGAAGGCGCGCCGCAGTTTCGGCATTGTTTATGAAGATGAAAATGTTATCGTTGTTAACAAGCCGTCGGGACTGCTTACTCACGGTGACAGCCATGAGAAAAAAAACACACTGGTAAATCAGGTGTGCGGATATCTTCAGGACAAGGGTGAATACAATCCGTCTGTGGAGAGAACATTCGCACCGGCACCTGCTAACCGGCTGGACAGGAACACTTCGGGACTTGTGATTTTTGGCAAGACGGCAGAGGCTCTGCGGGAGCTTACAGAAATTATCAGGGACAAAGAAAATGTTCGCAAGATTTATATGGCGCTGGTGGCAGGCCGTATGGACGGGGCTGCGGATATCGACAGCAGGCTTGTTAAAAATGAGAGTACAAACAAGGTTAGAGTTGCTCCGGACGGTGAAGGACAGAGTGCCAGAACAATTGTGACCGGCATCAGGCCGGGAGATGAAATGAGTCTGGTGGAGGTGAACCTGATTACGGGAAGAACTCATCAGATACGAGTTCACCTTTCGTCGGCCGGGCATCCGGTTGCAGGGGATCCCAAGTACGGCAGCGATAAGCTGAACAGACGCATACGCGACAAATACGGAGTGACGTCCCAGCTGCTTCATGCAGCGAGACTTGAAATGGGGGAACTGGACGGCAGCCTGGCATACCTTGCGGGCAGAGTGTTCGAGGCGCCGCTTCCTGAGAGTTTCGGTAAAATACTGGAGGATTTGGATTAATGAAGGAATTTATCAAAGATATACTTGTTGCATTTGCCATTGTGGTGCTCCTGTCACTGGTAATCAAACCGACCATCGTCAAGGAGAGCTCAATGGAGGACACTTTGTATGAGAACAACTATCTGATTCTCAACAAGCTGTCATATATCAGCAAGGATCACCCTGAATACGGTGACATCATTGTCTTCGAATCCGATATTTACAATGACGAAGCCGGAGCACTGTCACGCTTTTTCAATAAGGTGACGGGAGGTTCTGAGAACAAGCTTCTTATCAAAAGGGTCATCGGTGTTGAGGGAGACGTGATTACAATTGCTGACGGCGATGTTTACAGAAACGGAGAGAAGCTGACGGAGGAATACATCAAGTGCGATTTTGATGAGGGAACTCTGGGTTCAGTAAACAACTACAAGGTGCCTGAGAACAAAGTATTCGTAATGGGAGATCACAGGACAGTAAGCTCGGACAGCAGGTCGCCTGAGGTTGGAGCGGTAGATGAAGACAGAATCGTCGGTAAAGCCGTGCTGAGGCTGTATCCGTTTAACGAGATTAGAACATTTTAGCGCAGTCAATTACAGTAGAAGGAGTTGAAGTCATGAAACTGGTGGCTAATAACAAAAAGGCCCGGCATGATTATTTCATAGAAGAGACGTATGAGGCCGGAATATCACTTACCGGTACAGAAATCAAGTCGGTAAGGCAGGGCAGGGTGAGCATTAAGGAAAGCTATGCCAAGATTGAGGGAGAAGAGGTCATTCTCTACGGCATGAACATCAGCCCATATGAGCAGGGAAACAGGTTCAACGTGGATCCGCTGAGACCTCGCAAGCTGCTTCTTCACAAACGTGAGATAAGGAAGCTTATCGGCTACACAACCATGAAGGGGTTGACTTTGGTTCCCCTCAGGATGTATGTTAATGATAAGGGGCTGGCCAAAGTGGAGCTTGCTGTGGCCAGGGGCAAGAAGGAATATGATAAGAGACATGATATTGCTAGAAGAGATGCCGACCGCAGAATGCAGCAGGCAGTAAGAAAGTAGGGGTGAAACATGCAGGATTTTCTGAACAAAGTAGGCAAGAAGGCGTCGAGAGCCGCTGATATCGCAGGTAACAAGGCCAGCGAAATCATGGAAGTAACCAGGCTCAAGTCGAAGCTTAATGATGTAAATCAGGTTAAGAATGCGGCCAAGAAGGATATAGGCGACTATTGCTTCAGCTTGTATGAAGCAGGCAAGATTGATGATCCTAACATCATAGAGCTCTGCAAGAAGATTGAGTCTGCCATTGAAGCAGCTGAGCACATCGAGAGCGAAATCGAAGCAGCCAAGGCAGAATATGCAGCAAGGATGGATGCCGGAGACCCTAATCTCAACGACTAACAGACGGCGACCCTGCCAGGTCGCCGTATCAAGCTTAAAATCTGAATATGGGGATGTCTTGGTTTCGACGGGGGTGTGGAAACCGGATAAGCGAGCCGCAGTTTGTCCAGTCTGCGTTAAAAGGGACACGTTAAATATAAACGCTAAAAGAACAAACAATTTCGCACTGGCAGCTTAGTTCTGCCCCGCGCGTTCTCTCAGGTTCACCTGCAGGCCTGAATCAGAACGTCAAACATGCAGGAAACCTCATGTGAAATCCTGGCAGCATGAGGGAATAACAGGATAGCCGAAGCCGCAGCCTGCTATTGGGCGGCAGCAGACGCGAAACTCTAAACCAATAGCTGCGCTCGGAGAAAGTCCGCTGGAAATGCTTTCGGACACGGGTTCGATTCCCGTCATCTCCACCAAAACATGCCACCCGGTGCTTCAGCACCGCCGGTGGCATTTTCGGTATGACGGGCATGCCGTCAGTCTGTGGTGAAAGTCCACAAGGGGCGTAGTTGCCGACGAACCCCATAGCGATTCTCAAGGTTTGCACCGCGAGATGCAGGCGAGAAGAAGGGATAGCGAAATTGTAGCCTGACGA
>JALEUQ010000022.1 GCA_022780965.1 Clostridiales bacterium | reverse complement strand
TTCTCCTTTGTGATGGGAAGCTTGTCCAGAAGATACTCTTCAAGCTTGCGTCTGCTGAGATAACGTGAATTCTTAAGTGTAATATCTGCTGCTTTGCGGTAGATTGGGAGTCGAACCTTCTCCATCTGGCGCAGCGCATCTATATCTTTGCTTAGAGGCCGGCCGTTGGTTGGAAGTTTATCCACCGGGCGATTCAGATGGATGACAAGTGCGTTCTGCCTCAGTGCAGCAACATTCTCCGGACGAAGTACGGCGCCTCCGCCGGTGGCGATTATCTGGCCGCGCTCTTTGCCCAGATCCATGGCAACCTGAGTTTCTATGTCTCTAAAAGCAGCTTCTCCGCGCGTGGCGAAAATTTCCGGAATCGAAACTCCTTCGCGCCTTTCTATTTCCTTATCCATGTCCACGACAGGTTTGCCAGTAATGCGTCCCAGGGACTTGGCAACGGTGGATTTACCGCTTCCCGGCATTCCAATCAAGACTATGTTTCTCATTTTGCGCTCGAGAGCCTGTATGATTTCTTCGTTCCTGCATTCAAAAGCACCGGGCGTTCCGAGGAAACAGCCGGCTGCCGCAGTTGCCTGTGCCACAAGCATAGGAAGTCCGTTGGCAGTGTTGAGTCCGCGTCCCTGGGCGTCCTGTACGAGCATGGTCCTGAATGGGTTATATATTACGTCCATTACTGATTCCAGGTTGTGAAAGCCGTCCAGGCTGATAACTCTTCGCAGGTTGTCCGGATATGTGCCTACAGGTGTAGTGTTGACGATAACCTGAATGTCATCTGCCATTTCATCCAGCTGGTCATAGCTGACGATATCCGGTGCATCGGAAGAACCGCCGCTTCGAGATACGCGTACAACCCGGCGGCAGCCTTCACGTTTTACGGCAGCCAGTGCAGAAAGCGACGCGCCGCCGGTACCGAGAATCGCCACAGTTTTGCCTTTGTATTCAACACCTCCGCGTCTTGAAGAATAAAGGAAACCTTCGTAGTCGGTGTTGTGCCCCCACAGCTGTCCGTCTTTGAAGAACAGAGTGTTTACTGAACCGATTTCATCGGCAAGGTCTGTCACACGGTCGCAGAGGGGAATGACATCTTTTTTATAAGGGATTGTAACGTTAAATCCCTTGAAATTGCGGGATTTGACGAATTCAATCATCTGGTCGTGATCCACCTGATTGAGAACGTAATCATATTTGCCCAGCATAAGGTGAATGTCTCTTGAGTAGCTGTGTCCCAGAGGATAGCCGATAAGTCCGTACATCATTTATATCGCCTCCAGATAACAGCCAAGGAAGACGAATGTTTCAGGCGAAGCCTCAAGCTCGCTGAGCAGATACAGCAAATCTTCCTGATATACAGAAGCATCAAGATCGAAATAGAACAGGAACTCGAAGTCGCTTCCCGGAATCGGTCTTGACTCCAGCTTAGTCAGATTGACATCGATGGCAGCGAATTTTGCCACCATATGATAAAGGGAGCACGGCACGTGAGGCAGAGTCAGAATGAGACTGATTCTGTTAGCTCCCGGATATATCTCAAGTTTCTTGCTGATGCAGATGAATCTTGTGTAGTTGTTATCCGTAACCTGAATGTGGTTTTTGAGAATGTCCAGACCATAAAGATCCGCGCATTCACGTGAAGAGATGGCAGCAACATCGTCCCGGTCGCTCTCAGCAACCATCTGTGCAGCAAGGGCAGTGTTGCCAACCTTGGTAACCTTCACGCCTTTGAGACTGGAAAGGAACGGGTCGCACTGGCCGATTGCCTGTTCGTGTGAATATATTTCCTTGATATCGCTCAGCTTGGTACCCGGCTTGGCCAGCAGCTGATGATTGATTCTAAGTCTAAGACTCTTGACGATATAGAAATTGTAATGCTGCATCAGGTTGTAAATGGATACAACCGAACCGTAGGAACTGTTCTCAATAGGCAGCACACCGTATTCAACGTCACCATTCTCCACGGCAGCGAAAACATCATCAAAAGAATTGTAAAACTGGATATCGGGAAGCTGGAACAGTCTTTCGGCGGCGGCATGGGAATATGCGCCTGCAACACCTTGACATGCAACAGTGGCCCTCTTAGGAAAAAGTTTCGGCGTTTCATCTACAGACCTGCTGATTCGCTCCACCAGATCGCTTCGCTGAGCCAGCACGTTGGCCTGTGCAGAATGATCCACATCAAAAATGGTGTTGTACACCAGTCTGGCATATCCTTCGTACTCTTCTCCCGCTCTGTCGGACACTCTTTTGAGAATCTCTCTCTCCCGCTGGTCACGGGCGAAAGGAAGTCTGTTTTCGGCTCTGTATTTCGCCATTCTGGTAACAAGGTCCATTCTCTCTTTGAAAAGGTCCACGATTTTTTCGTCCAGAATGTCTGCTTCATTTCGCAATTCTTTCAGTTTGTCTTCTGCTAGTTTGTCTGTCATTGATTATCCTCCATCATGCAGTCAAGAAGTCCGATTGCCAGTGCAGCCTCTACGATTGGAACTGCGCGAACGACAACGCACGGGTCGTGTCTGCCTTTGATTACTAACTTTTCATTTTCTCCTGTTTCAAGATTCACTGAATCCTGTTCTCTGCTGATCGACGGCGTAGGTTTGAAAGCGATGCGGGTGATGAGGGGCATGCCTGATGTGATGCCTCCCAGAATGCCGCCGTGATTGTTCGTCCTTGTTCGAACCTGGCCGCCCTCGTAATAGAAGGGGTCGTTATTCTCCGAACCCAGCATCTGAGCTGCGCGGAAACCGGCGCCGAACTCTACTCCCTTGACAGCAGGGATACCGAAAAGGACAGGAGCGAGAGCACTCTCGACTCCGTCATACATTGCACCGCCTATGCCGGCCGGAAGACCTGTTACGAAAGCTTCAATCACGCCGCCAACAGAGTCAAGCTCAGACTTGGCTGCGAGAATGACCTGAGCCATCTTGCTGCCGGCGTCTTCGTCTATTACTGTGATTGGCTGGCGAGATTTAAGTGTATCTGCCAGATCATCGGGGATGCTGACAGGGTCTATCGGCTGATCGTATACATTGCCTATGCTGAGGATATGTGCACCGATGGTTATTCCCCGCTGCTTCAGAATCTGAAGTGCGATGCCCCCTGCGATGCAGAGTGGTGCAGTCATTCTGGCACTGAAGGGTCCGCCGCCTGCCATGTTCAGTTCTGTGCCGTAGCGGATTCGTGCCGTGTAGTCTGCATGTCCGGGTCTTGGAACAGCTCGAAGGGATTTGTAATCACCTGATTTCTGGTCGGTGTTGATTATCTGAAACGACACTTCGGTGTCATCAATTGTCCATATATCGTCTCCGCTCACACCTGAAACGGGCACAGGAGTGTCAGGCTCCTTTCGCTTGGTGGCGAAAGGGCTGCTGCCCGGTGCACGTCTTGCCATGAAAGCCTCAAGCTCCCGGCGGTCAATCTGTGTGCCTGCAGGCAGACCGGCAATATCTACGCCGATTGCAGGTTCATGTGATCCGCCCCAGATGGAGACGGTAATATTCTTTCCAAATGTTGATTTCATGTATTGGTTACTCCTTGGTTATCTGACCTCCGAGAGTACGGAAGTCTTCGTAGAAGTCAGGGTAGCTTTTGTTAACTGCCTGAGCATCCTCTATAATGACAGGCTTGCGGCAGATACAGGATGCCGCCGCTGCAGCCATGGCGATTCGATGGTCATTGCAGCTGTTAACCGTACCGCCGTCAAGGAACCCTGAGGCGTTGACGGTTATGGAATCATCGCTGCATGATATGCTGCCTCCCAGACCGGAAAGCATCTGGCCTATGGCAGCAATCCTGTCAGATTCTTTGATTTTGAGGCGGGCCGCGTCTGTGATGCGGCTGGTGCCGGATGCGGCGGCCATGATTACAGAGAGAACCGGAGCCATATCCGGTGTCTGGGCAATGCTGAATTCTGCAGCTTTGATACTGCCTCCGGATACTCTGACAGCATCGCCATCCACGGAGATTCGGGCACCCATTGTTTCAAGGACAGTGATGATGTCTTTGTCCCGCTGAGAAGATGACATGTCAAGACCCGTGCAGGTTATGTCACCGCCCAGTGCACCGCATGCCAGCCAGAAAGAAGCGTTGGACCAGTCGCCCTGAACCTTGAGATTATCAGGTTCACGATACTGCTGACTGCCAGGGATTTCGTAAGATATCAGACCTTCATCGTTTGCTGACTCTATGATTTCTATTCCGAAATCGCGCAGCACATCCAGTGTAAGGTCAACATAGCCTGCCGATTCCAGCCTGGTTGTCAGATTCAGGGTGCTGTTCCCTTCAAGGATAGGCAGAGCGAAAAGAAGTCCTGTAATGAACTGGGAACTTACGTCGCCTGCCAGTGTGTAGGTGCCTGAGCGCAGCCTGCCGCTGACTGCGCATATGTCCACATTGTCGCCTGTGAGACCGGTCATGGTAAAGGCTGCTCCATGAGCTTCCATTTCTTCTTTGAGAGGGCTTAGAGGCCGCTGGGGGAGTTTGCCTGATCCTGCGAAGACTGCTGAGTCTCGCAGGGCCATGGTCACCGGAATCATGAAGCGAATGGTGGAGCCGCTTTCGCCGCAGTCCAGGCGGGGTGCAGGTGAGTCCAGAGAGTCAAGGCATGACTTGGTGGCTTCGATATCCTTTGAGAATGAGGGTATTTGAAGCGGATTGTCCGAACCGTTTCCCTGCAGCTGTGCCAGTTTCTGTGCTATCAGTATTCTGTGGGCATGTGATTTGGACGGAATCACCCTGATGGTGCCCTGAAGTTTACATGGGTTAATTATTGCTTTCATCTATTAGAAATTGAGTATCGATAATGTGAGTAATTATTTGTTCGTTATATGTTGTCAATCAGTTATTGACGCCGTATGCAATGAACTGTTCCAGCTTGGCAACGGGAATTGTCTTGAGCCTGCATTTACCGATGGCTGCAGGAATGACAATGGTAATGTTGTCGCCGCGGCGCTTCTTGTCTGCAAGGGCAGCTTCAGCCAGTTCCCATGCACTGAATGGGCAGTCAAGAGGGAACTTGAATCTTTCGAGGATTTCGATGAGCTGTTCGCTGCTCTTCTCGATGGTCCATCCCAGTCTGTCGCTGGCAACGGCCACAATTTTCATGCCGATTGCCACTGCATGACCGTGACTGATTTTGTAATTGCTGCACTTCTCTATACCGTGGGCGATGGTGTGACCGAAATTGAGAAGCTGTCTGCTGCCGTTGTCAAATTCATCTTCTTCTACAACCTTTTTTTTCACCTCCACTGCAAGTGAAGCGATGGTGGTAAGGAATTCAGGATCGTCGAGATTTCTCTTCCTTATGATTGTTTCCAGAATAAGCTTGTCGGCTATCATGCCGGCTTTGATAGTTTCTGCGATGCCGTCAAGCAGCAGATCATAGGAAAGCGTTGCCAGAACGTCCGGGTCGAAAAGCACAAGGCGCGGCTGCCAGAATGCACCTGCGAGATTTTTGCCTGCCTTGAGATTTACTCCTGTTTTGCCGCCGACTGATGAGTCAACGCAAGCAAGAAGTGTAGTGGGCACCTGGATGAAGTCGATGCCGCGAAGATATATGGAAGCTGCGAAACCTGTCACATCGCCGACGATGCCGCCGCCGAGAGCCAGAAGCAGGTCTGTTCTCGTGAAACCTTTGCTTGTGAGAAAATCGAGTATTTCCTCTATGGTATCCATTGACTTGGTTTCCTCTCCGCCGCGGAACACGAACTTGTGCACCTGGAAGCCGTAAGCCTTCAGGCTCTGGTAAAGTTTGTGCTCAGGCTGGCCGTACAGCTGATTTACTGTGGCGTCTGTAACAATGCAGATTTTTTTGTTTTTCAGTTTGCCTGTGAGCGGGTCGTCCTTAAGGGAAAGCGATTCCTTGATGTAGAAGCCTGCCATGTTCAGGATGCCCTGATGCATTATTACGTCGTATTTTTTTGAAGCGGAAATAGGAATTTTAATCATAAGATACTCCTTTGAGTTAGAATATTTCGCCGTCGATTATTGCTTTTTTCTCGCGTCCGTCGCGGAGAAGCCGGCAGAGAGTGTCTGCGTCGTTATCTTTGATGGCTCTGCTGTATGCCTGCAGATTTTCGATAAGGGTGTCGATTTCTTCTGCAAGGTAATCGGGATTCTCCAGGAACAGCTCTGTCCACATGTGCTCGTTAAGCTTGGCGACACGTGTCAGATCCTTGTAGCTGCCTGCCGAGAAACCTGCATGAACCATGGCGGTCGGACTCTTGATGTATGCGTTTGAAACCACGTGAGCCAGCTGTGATGTGAAGGCAATTTTCCTGTCATGATCATCCGGGGTGGTAATTGCAAAATTCGTGAAGCCGATTGCTGAGAAAAGATCTTTGATTTTTTCCACGTCTTCGATGGATCCCTTGGTGGAGCAAAGGACCATGGATGCGTTGTTGAACAGACTCTTCTTGGCGTAGGCGAAACCCGAGTGCTCAAGACCTGCCATAGGGTGACCGCCCATGAACAGGAAGCCCTTTTCTTCTCCCAGAGGTATCAGCTGGTCGCATACAATTCTTTTGACACCGCCGCAGTCAATGACGATTGCACCCTTTTTGATAAGGTCTGCGTGCTCTTTGACATAATCGATGGTTGCATGCGGATAAAGTGCGACTATTATTATATCACAATGTGGCAGAATTTTGTCTGTCAGCGGCTGTTCGATTGCATCAAGAAGGACTGCCTTGGCCATTACTTCCTCACTGAGATCGAAGCCGTATACTGTATGGTCTGTATTCTGGCTTATTGCTTTGGCAAGTGAGCCGCCGATAAGGCCGAGGCCGACTATTCCGATTTCCATGTTTTCCTCCTACTTGCCTGTGAAGGCGAAAGGTCTTATAGCGTTAACTGATGTCATAAGGTCTGCGAAAGCTGCCGGAGTCAGTGACTGAGCACCGTCGCAGAGGGCGTTGGCCGGATCGTTGTGAACTTCTATCATGAGTCCGTCTGCGCCTGCTGCTGTTGCCGCCAGTGCCATTGGCTTGACAAGCTGAGCTACACCTGTAGCGTGGCTTGGGTCTACTACGACCGGAAGGTGAGTCTTGGTTTTGAGGAGGGCAACGGATGCCAGATCCAAAGTGTTCCTGGTGGCTGTTTCGAAGGTTCTGATGCCTCGTTCACAGAGAATGACCTTCTCATTGCCGCCTGCCATTATGTATTCTGCGCTCATGAGCAGCTCCTGAATTGTGTTTGCCAGGCCGCGTTTGAGCAGTATAGGCTTGTCAATCTTGCCCAGCTCCTTGAGCAGTTCGAAGTTTTGCATGTTTCTGGCGCCAACCTGAATAACGTCCACGTCTTCGAAAAGGTTAAGGTGCTGCAGATCCATGATTTCGGTTACGATAGGAAGACCTGTTTCGGCTTTGGCAGCACTGAGAAGCTTCAGTCCGTCTGCTCTCATTCCCTGGAATGCATAGGGGCTTGTTCTTGGCTTGAATGCGCCGCCTCTGAGAAGTCCGGCTCCTGCGTTTCTGACTTCAGATGCTACCAGTTTAATCTGATCTTCTGATTCTACGGAGCAAGGGCCTGCAATAACCTGGAAGCTGCCGCCGCCTATGCTGATTCCCGGAGCAATTTCAATTACAGTGTCTTCAGGATGGAATTTGCGGTTGGCGTTCTTATATGGTTCGGACACGCGTTTAACATCTGCAACAATATCAAGAGCGTTGAGAAGATCCACATCGACTGTGGCTGTATCGCCAATCAGTCCCATGATTGTAGATGTGCTGCCCTGGCTGTAATGAATGTCCAGATTCATGCTTCTCAGCCATTTTTCCAGATTGGCAAGCTGTTTTTTGTCCGGATTGTCTTTGAGTATTACGATCATTTGAATTACCTCTTTCTGTTAAATAATGAAAAAACTCCGCCGATGAATTTCATCTGCGGAGTAATGATAACGGTCTATTAATCTAAATCAGAAGCCTTATACATTATTTGCAGCGAAATTCACCTTACCCATAAATGAAGTAAAGTAGTAGTAATAATATTCAGCTGCAAAAGTCTTGTTAAACATTGCTGTTTCCTTCCCGATTTAGTATGAGTCAACACAAAATAATGTAAAATTTTGTGCGATTAAATAAATACTAACACTTCAAGTTAATTATGTAAAGACTAATTTGTCTTCTCTTCAAGCTCTAAAACTATATCTTTGGTCTGATTGTCTCGAACGATGGTGTATTTAACCTTGTCGCCGACATTTTTTGACGTAATTATTGACTTGAGTTTGTCGAAACTGTCGATTACCTCTCCGTCCAGGGCATAAACAAGATCACCTTCTTTGAAGCCTGCCGCCTTAGCATTCTTGCCGTTGACTTCGGCAATATAAACATGTGCTGATGATTCTGAACCACCGAACATCTGATCGCCCATTGACTGCTCAGTGTAAGCCATGCCTGTGTAAGGCTGGTTGCTTACGTAGCCCTTGGACATAAGCTGATCCGCAACATCTGCGACAGTGTTGACAGGAATGGCGAAGCCGATGTTGTCAATGTCTGAACCTGATGATTTGGCAACGACTATGCCGATTAGCTGACCTTCATCATTAAAGAGACCGCCGCCGCTGTTTCCGGGATTGATGGATGCGTCTGTCTGAAGAAGAGTCATGGAGTTGCCGTCAATACTGACTTCTCTGTCGAGGGCGCTGATAATTCCGGATGTTACGGAGCCGCCAAGTTCTCCCAGAGGGTTTCCGATAGCTACTGCCATTTCGCCGACTTCAAGCTTGTCGCTGTTGCCATAGGTTGCCGCCTTAAGATTCTTGGCACTGATCTTGAGAACTGCGATATCGTTCATGGAGTCAGCGCCGACAACTTTGGCCGAGTACGATTTATCATCTGTGGTAGTTACTGTAATCTTGCTTGCCCCTTCTATAACGTGATTGTTGGTTACGATATATCCGTCAGTTGTAATGATGACACCGCTTCCCGCACCTTCAGTAACGTACTGCTGAATCCATGAATCGGAGGAAATGCTCTCTGTACGGATTTCAACAACACTGTCCTGAGTGTTTTCTGTAATGTCTGCGATGCTCATGCTGCTTCCTGTTGCATCCTCCAGAGTATAGTTGCCGGATTCTGATGGTGTACGGCTGCTGGAACTGTTGTCTCTATTAATCGCAGAACCAGCGATAACAGCTGCAGTGCCTCCGAAGACTATTGATATTACCATTACCGCCGCAAGCAGAAGTATCAGAGTTCTTCGGGTAAAAGTAATTACCGGTGAGCCGGATTTCCCGGATGATTTCCTGTTGTTTGTGCCTCCGAAATTGTCGCGGGGATCGCGATATGAGCCGGCTGGTTCCTGCTGTATCAGAGTGTCATCAAACGTTCCTTCGTTTGATTGTGATGAAATATGCTCGTATGTGTCGTTGCTTGTATATTCTGGAACATCCACGTGTGCCGGCGGGGCTGTGTGGACAGTTTCGTCTGCATGGGCAGGTTCGGCTGCGGATGCCTGCTCTTCAACAGGACTCTCCTTGAGTATGAAGTTCGGTTCGTAATCTGTTCTGTTGTTTCTGTTATCGTCCATTGGAATCTCCTTTGAATGTTCACACTTATTCCCTACAATGCCAATATAATGTTACAATGTGGTGTTTTGGTGTAGAAAAGATGTAGTTATTAATAGAAAACTGTGATAAAATTATTTAGTTATTTGTGAGGTGACAGAAATGAAAAACGCAATAATTGCAATAGACAAGAGTAAATCATATAGAGTATATATAGCAGACACGACAGATATGGTTCAGCAGGCGGCAGACATTCACGATACAACGCCGCTGGGCACTGCGGGACTGGGCAGAGTGGCAACAGGCGCAGGCCTTATGGGTATCATGCTTAAGAATGATTCTGAGAAGCTTACCGTCAATTTCAAAGGTGACGGACCTGCAGGCCAGATACTGGCAACTGCATACGGTGACGGCAGTGTCAAGGCGCTGATTGCAAACCCTCATGTTGACCTGCCACTTAATGAGGACGGCAAGCTGGATGTTGGCGGCAGCCTTGGCATAGGCGAGCTTACCGTAATCAAAGACATTGGACTTAAAGAACCGTACATCGGAACCATCGCTCTGGTGGACGGCGAGATTGCGGACGATCTGACTGCATACTTTTACATATCGGAGCAGCAGAACTCATCGGTGGCGCTGGGTGTTAAGGTGGAACGCGATCTGAGCGTGGGAGCAGCCGGCGGAATGATTATTCAGATGCTTCCGGATGCGGCAGAGGGAGTTGTTGATGCTCTCGAAAAAATGCTGGGGGATATGGATCCGATGACGACTATCATCAGCAGAGTCAAGGCAAGAAGCGCAGGACTCAGCGGCAGGGGACTCCTTCAGGAAATTATGGATGAAATATTCAAGGACATGCCGGAAGAGTTCCAGCCGGAGATTCTGGACACAAGAGAAATCAAGTGGGAGTGTGACTGCAGCAGAGAAAGGATTGAAGCGGCGCTTGCAACAATCGGCAGTGATGATCTGCGGGAAATAATCGAGGAAGACGGTCAGGCGGAGCTTCAGTGTCACTTCTGCCTGAAGAAATATCAGTTTAACAAGGATGAACTGACTGAGATACTGGAACGACTTCAGCATTAAGGAGGCATGACAGATGAAAGAAACCATGGTAAAAATCAGTGCCAATCAGGTTAGTGATGAGCAGGGTGAAGATACTATGGAGTTTATTACTGAAGCCAAGCTTTATGAGAAAAACGGCGCGCTGTATCTGATATACGAAGAGAGTGAGCTTTCCGGTATTCCCGGATGCCGCACCAGACTCAAGGTAAAGGATGATAAGGTTCAGATGAAGCGATTCGGCGAAGGCGCGGGAATCGGCAACGAAATCAGATTTGAGAAGGGCAAAAGGTTCACCGGTTACTACCCGACACCTATGGGGCCCATCGAGATAGAGGTCCTGACAAACAGTCTTGTGAACAACATTACCTATGAGGACAAGGGGAGTCTGGACATTGACTACAGCATAAGCCTCAAAGGGCTTCTGGAGGGACGAAACAGATTGAACATTACGCTCATGTAGGAGGACGTCGTTATGATGAATCAGAAAATGGTCAAGATTGTTGCTTTTGCCATCATTGCAGCAATGGTAGTCACTACGGTGACCATGGCAATCGCATATCTTTAGATATTAGTGTTAAGATTTGATAGTATTTGTAAGGAGGAAAAAATGTCGGCGATAGGTTTTAGTGCGGAGAAGTATATCGAAGAGCAGTCCAGGTATATTCTGGAACGCATACAGAGCGGTGAGAGCGAAAGACTGTATCTGGAATTTGGCGGCAAGCTGGTGCATGACAAGCATGCTGCGAGAGTTCTGCCGGGTTTCGATGAGAATGCCAAGATTAAGCTTCTGCAGAAGATGAAGGATCAGGCGGAGATTATCATCTGCATATATGCTGGAGACATTACAACGCGCAAGACCAGACAGGATTTCGGCATTACATATGATCTGGAAGTCCTGAGAATCATTGACATGTTCAGGAAGTACGATCTGGACGTAAACAGTGTAGTTGTAACAAGATACGAAGATAATTCTCCCGCTGTTGACAAATTCATCAGCAAGCTGGAGAGAAGAGGCATCAGAACTTACAAGCACCGTTTTACCAAGGGATATCCTACAGATGTAGATACAATCGTAAGTGACGAAGGTTACGGCGCCAATCCGTACATTGAAGTAACCAAACCGCTGGTTGTAGTAAATGGCCCGGGAGGCGGCAGCGGCAAGCTGGCAACATGCCTGTCGCAGCTTTATCATGAATACAAACTGGGACGCAAAGCAAGATATGCCAAGTTTGAGACATTCCCGATCTGGAGCATTCCTCTCAAGCATCCGGTTAATGTGGCGTACGAAAGCGCTACTGCGGACCTTCAGGATGTGAACATGATTGACTCATTCCATCTGGACGCCTATGGCGAGACAGCTGTCAACTATAACAGAGACCTGGAAGTCTTCCCGGTTGTCAAGAGGATCATAGAGAAGATTACAGGCGAAGAATCTGAATACAAATCTCCGACTGACATGGGAGTAAACCGTGCCGGCTTCAGCATCATAGATGATGAGGTGGTAAGAGAAGCCTCATGTCAGGAGATAATCAGAAGATACATGATTGCAGAGTGCGACTACAAGAAGGGCAAAATAGACGCGAAGACTCTTCAGAGAGCCAAGCTTCTCATGGATGAGATGAATCTGAAGGTTGAAGACAGAACTGTAGTTGCAGCAGCAAGAGAATACGCTGAAACCAAGAAGTGCTGCGGAGACAATTCGGATAGCGTGATAGCAATGTCTCTTGAGCTTCACAACGGCAGATGCGTCAACGGGTCATTCGTTACAGGAAGCAATTCCAGAATAATGGTTGCAGCGGCAGCGGCACTTTTGAACTCCATTAAAGTAATGGCGGGAATTTCTGATGAAATCAAGCTGATTTCAACAAGCATTCTCAAGACCATTCAGAATCTGAAGACAGGACCTCTCGGACAGGAGAGCAAGGTTCTCAATGTTGAGGAAGTGCTGATGGCACTGGCAATTTCAACTGAAACCAATCCTACTGCAGAGATGGCATTCAGCAAGCTTCCGGAACTTAAGGGCTGCAAAGGACACTGCACAGCAATTCTCAGTGATAAAGACGAGAGCACACTCAAGGCGCTTGGCATAGATGTGACAAGCGACCCTGAATATATCACGAACAATCTTTACTTCAGCTAATGCTGAAGCAGCAAGGAGCAAAGTGTGAATGTACGGTAAATACCTGGTACTGTTCGCCATCCTGTTCACAGGATGGGTATTAAGAAAAACAGATTTCATAGACGATAAGATGGATCACAGCATGAACAAACTTATCGTCTATTTTGCGTATCCGTGTCTTATTGTTCACAACATCGGAAGCCTGGAGATGAGCAGCAGGGTTATTACTCAGTTTCTGCTTACCTTCGTTCTGAGCGTTGCGTTCATGTACCTTTATGGGCTGACAGCCAGAGGATATGCTGCACTCAGGAAATTCCCGAAGGAGGATGCGCCTGTTGCAGAGTGTTCAATGATGATGGCAAATGACGGATTCATGGGATTTCCTGTGGCTCTGATATTCTTCGGGGAGACAGGTCTGCTCCTCATGCTGGCGCACAATGCAGCTCTTAATTTCTGCATGTTCACATACTGCCTTTCCAGGATGAGGCAGGGCGGAGATTATGAACGCAAATTCAGCATCATCAGCGCGCTGAGAGCGGGACTCAAAGTTCTGGTTAACCCTAACATCCTGGCACTCTTCATCGGTTTCGCCATAAGCCTCAGCCCCTTCGGCATCCCGACGGCGGCAGATGAATATCTGACTATGCTCGGCAATGTGTCGACACCGATGGCCATGATATACATAGGCTCAACACTCAGCACATGCTCCATGAAGGAGATAATTCGCGACAGGATTACCATCGAATCATCTGTGATGAAACTGCTGGCAATGCCTGCATTAACACTGGCAATTGTTTATTTCCTGCCTCTTGACCCGATGGTTAAGATAACAATGGTGCTCGGGGCAAGCTTCCCGTCGGCTGCTACAGTGAGCATGATTTCTGAACAGGAAGAC
>JALEUQ010000016.1 GCA_022780965.1 Clostridiales bacterium | reverse complement strand
AATAACAGGAAGCTCCAATCTCACGAAAACAGCTCTCACAAGCAACATCGAATGGAACACAAGAATCATCTCAACTGAGCAGGGAGAGATTGCCGCTGACATTCTCAGCGAATTCGACCGGCTTTGGAACAGCGAGTATTCAATAGGATTCGACGAATTCTTCGAAGTATACAAAGAACGATACAGCATAATCAAAAAGCAGAGAGAAATTGCGGCATCGGAAAAGATAGTATCCCTCCAGAAATACACGCTCAAGCCGAACTCAATGCAGGAGCAGTTCATCGTAAACCTCAAGAAAATGCTGGAAAAAGGTGAAGACAGGGTGCTGCTTATTTCATCCACGGGGACCGGCAAAACATACGCATCTGCATTCGCAATGCGAGAATGCGGCTTCAAAAGAGTGCTGTTTCTCGTACACAGAGCACAGCTTGCTAGACAGAGTATGGAATCATACAGGATGGTATTTGATGATCGTGTTTCCATGGGATTGGTAGGAGCCGGGCATGGAGAGTATGATAAGGATTATGTGTTCGCAACAGTACAGACACTGAATCGAGAAAAGCATCTGACCGAATACGCGAAGGATGAATTTGACTGCATAATTTTGGATGAGGCCCACCACAGCAGTGCAGGTACTTATCAGAAAGTCATGGACTATTTCGAGCCTAAGCTGTTTTTGGGAATGACAGCGACTCCGGATAAGATGGATGACAATCAAGAAGGTAAAAATATTTACGAAATATTCAACTATCAGATTGCTCTTGAAATCAGACTTCAGCAGGCAATGGAAAACAACCTTCTGTGTCCTTTCCATTATTTTGGCATAACTGAGCCGTCAGAAATCAATGAAAGGGAGACGTCGGACAGAAGTATATCCGCGGAGCAGTTCAGAGCGCTGACAAGTGACCAGAGAGTTAAACACATTATTGAGCAGGTTGAGTACTTCGGATACAGTGGAGACCGGGTGAAAGGCCTTGTGTTCTGCAGTAGAATAGATGAGTCTGTTGAGCTTTCCCGCAAGTTTAATGAGTTGGGTTACAGGACAATTGCTTTAAATGGATCTGCAAGTGAAGAAGAAAGGGCGAGTGCTTTTGAAAGACTTGCAATGGATGCGGAGGATGCAACAGATGAACTGCAGCCCCTGGATTACATTTTTTCTGTTGAGATACTGAACGAGGGTGTTGACATCGTTGAGGTAAATCAGGTAGTAATGCTCAGACCAACTCAGTCGCCTATTGTGTTCATACAGCAGCTTGGAAGAGGGCTTAGGAAGGCGAAGGGAAAGGAATATGTTGTAATTCTCGACTTCATAGGCAATTACAATAAGAATTTCATGATTCCAATAGCTTTATCCGGTGACAGAAGCTATAACGCCGACACAATAAGAAAGTATATAATAAGCGGCAACGGAACAATACCGGGGGCATCGACGATTCATTTCGATGAAATAGCGAAGGACAGAATTTTTGAATCAATTGACAATATCAAAGGATATAAAGCAATAATCCGAGAGGGGTATGTAAACCTTAAGAACAGGCTGGGAAGAGTGCCGTGCCTGTATGATTTCTATGTCAATGATGCAGTAGATCCAATGCTTATCATTAAGTATTACAAATCATATCATAAGTTTCTTGAGGTTGTTGAGCCTAGATTTGAGTATACTTTGGGTGAGAAAGATGAGCTTACTCTTGAGTATCTGTCCAAAACCGTGCTCAGTGGTGTAAGACCGTGCGAGCTTGAACTGCTTAGTGAGATATCAAGAGGAATAAATGTTGTTTCAGAGCAGTTTGTCAATGAACTGTCAGATAAATATGATTATGACACTGATGTAGATAGAATCGACGGTTTCGCGCATGTTCTTGAAGGCGGTTTCGTTTCGTCGGAGCAGGAAGGTAAGAAATTCAGCAATATCAACATTATTTCACGCGATGAAAACGGCATGATTAGAGGGACGGACGATTATTCAAGGCGACTGTCCGACGATGAATTCAGAAGACATATCAAAGATATCATTGATGTTGGACTGGCAAGGTATAGGGACAAATACAAGAATACCGGCGAAATGTTTGTGCTATATGAAAAGTATACTAGAAGAGATGTAAGTTTCCTGATGGATGCCGGTAAGGACTATTCATCGACCATGTATGGAATGAAAAGGTTCGGCAGCGACGTGTTCCTGTTCGTTACATATCATAAAGTAACAGCTGATGATGAGCGGGAATTTGTCGAGGGCAAACCTGATTATGCGGATGAGTTCATAAATGATGTGATTTTCAAGTGGGACTCCAAGATTGGCTGCGATTCAAACAGTAAATATATGGAGGATGTTTTCGGCGCAGCAAGAAAGCATCTGCTCGTTAAGAAGAGTGATGCAGAGGCAAATTTCTATTATATGGGGAACTTTGATATTATCGACTGTCATGATGACAAAAAGAAAGATAATAGCGGAGTTTGGAAAAGAATATGTAAAGTAACGATGAGGATGCATAATGCTGTTCGAGAGGATATTCTCAGGTATCTGCAGAGCAGCATCAGTGTGGAGGCAGAATAGATGAAAACTATAAGAGTTGTGGCGGCGGTCATAAGAAGTGAAGACAAGATCTTTGCAACTGCACGCGGGTATGGTGAGTTCAAAGGCGGCTGGGAGTTTCCCGGCGGCAAGATTGAATCGGGGGAGACGCCACAGGAAGCTTTGAAGCGTGAGATAATGGAAGAACTGGAAACGGAGATATCCGTTGGTGAGCTTATCGATACCATTGAATATGATTATCCTGAATTTCATCTGAGCATGGACTGTTTCTGGTGCGAAATACTGTCAGGGAATCTGGTTCTCAAAGAAGCTGAGGATGCCAGGTGGCTCGCTGCAGATGAGCTGGACAGCGTCGCATGGCTGCCGGCGGACGTTACTTTAATAGAAAAGATCAAGGTGCAGTTGTGATTGGTATTATTGATTGTCAGAACTGCATTCATGAAAGAATGTAAATAAGATGGGCGGTAATGTTGATGTGATGCTCTTCCGGACGGTATTCCAATGGACTTCTTAACTACAGCGCCAAAAGAACAACTTTCACCACTATAATTATAAACTCTAATTAGGCTGGCACTCAAGCTGGTACTTAGGGTGACCATCAAGCTGACCATCAAACAAAAAAATCGGCTAGTCATTCTGTTTCTGGCAACAGGACTGCCGCTCCTGATAATTCTGGTATTCATCTATCATGGATTCCTTCGTGAGATGATTAAGGACTTCGGAGGCAAGTCCAAGGAAGAAATCATCAGAGTTTGTACTATCGGACAGCCTGAAGTGCTCACAGGAATCGTAATGGAAGACGATACAGAGGAAACTGAAACAGCTGCAGATTCAGCTGAATCAGATACAGCACAGAAATAGAATGCTGTGCAGATGACATATTTCAATTTAAACTAAATGCAAAAAACATTTCCATAACTTAATATAATTAATACATGAGGGGTCTGCCGAACACGCGGACCCTTTCTTGTTCACAAAACCAATGACTATTTTAAAACCATCGTATATAATTAATCCATCGACAGGAATAACGGCAGCGGCAACGTAAGTAGAAACGGTAATGCTGCCTGGAGGCACTACGGCAAGTCGCCTGAGACTCTTCTCGGAGAAAGTTTCGAAAGGCTGGATGAAACCTACTGGGGAAACTCCACTCTTCCTGATGTTTACCGAACTCACAAGACTGTTGCTGTTAGAGCCCGGCGTTATCAACCACTCAGGGCTCAGTTAAATCAACCAATTTAAGTTCATGGGTAACCAATACCTCAGGTAGCTTAAATTAGTACATTGGTTTTTCCGATGAATCTGTTGACCTTACCTTACTGGTCTGCAGATTTACAGTTTCAAGATTCTTGCCTCTGTAACTCTGCCCCTTGATCGTATACACGATGGCATCGTCAAAGATTCTGTCAAGTGCACATAAAAGAGCATCATCCTCATCGAAGTTTTCCTTCCATGCCCCTGGCATCTTGTTGCTGGTAAATATCACATTGAAAGAACCTTCCTTGTGGTAACGCCTGTCCATCAGGTCAAAGAATAGTCTGGTGTTTTCTTTATCGAATACACAGTGACCGACTTCATCTATGATCAGGCAGGAAGGTCTGACAAGTCCTGTGAGCACTGATGATTCCTTGCCGTTTTTTCTGGCATTGGTGAATCTGTCTCTCAGTTCTGTCATTTTGATGAAATATGTTTTCAAGCCCTGCTGGCAGCATTCATATCCGAACGCCTGCGCCAGATGGGTCTTACCAGTCCCAGGAGGACCGATAAATGCCAGATTTTTATGTGCGTGTATAGCTGAAAGCGACTTAAGGCTTTTAAGCCTCTCGAGTTCTTCCGGCTTTCCTTTTATCAGTGAAAAATCAAATGAATCGAATGTCTTCGGATTTTTAGAAGGCAGGCGACTCGTTTTCATGATCATGTCTATCGTTGCTCTTGTCTTTTTATCGCTAAGATACGAGAGCAGATAATCGATATGTGACAGTGATTCTTCACTCATTGACCTGTCAGCAGCCAGGGTTGCCAGTTCAGGTATTGATATATCAAGCTTCAGATGCTTTAGGCATTCTTCGATTCTATCGTAGGAGAAATCAATCATTTGATGGCACCTCCTTGTCGAAATTGAATTTTTCGAAGCCAAGAGCAGGCGTTTCTGCCTCCAGCTGCCTTACCACAGTTGTTATTGGAGCTGTAGGATATTCTTCTGGAACTAACGGAGGAAACTGGTCACTGCAGTACCGGTCACGTTTGCTCCAGGTAACATCGTGAACAGTCAGAAGCTCACTGAAGTCTGACGAATAAATATATATTAAATCATTCTTGCGGCACACACGTACCGTTTTAAAATGATAACTGTATGGAACGCCGAAGCGACGCCCTTCATAATTTATGAATCCATCGAAAGATATTTTTCTTTCAGGACAAAGGAAGTATTTAATGCTTTCACTTTCTGTCAGAACTGACAGCTTTTCTGCACAGGCGCTTCCATGAACATGATCAGGAGTGTCATCGATATATCTGCTGAATTGTCCATTGTGGAACATGCACCATTCCAGTGCAGCCTCATTAAGGTCACTGTAATTGTAGAACTGCCTGCCCGCAAGGAAGTTTTCCTTAACAAAACGTACCAGACGTTCCACTTTACCTTTAGTAAACGGATGTCTTGGCTTGCAGAGCTTCGTGTAGAAGCCAACAGTATCCATGAAGGATTCATAATCCTTTTGCCATACAGGTCTGCCGTCAAGATCTCTACGTATGACTACACTTTTCATGTTATCTGTCAGAACATATCTTGGAATGCCCATGAATGCAAACGCGTGCAGCATTCCGATAAACAGATTTTCCTGTCTGGCATTGGGAAAGAATTCCACATAGCGTTCACCACAGTGATGACATACCATGGCAAAACAGGCAGCATTGAATTCCTGTCCAAAGGGATCGATGACTTTAGCGAATCCCCAGTCCATCTGAAAGGCTTCGCCGGGTTCAGTAATGAATCTGTGCCCGCGGCTCCCCTGAGGAGCAACCAACTGACGCTTAGCAGGGACAAGACCCTTATGCGTGCTGATATACCTTTTAACAGTGCTGAGGCTGCCGGCATAACCATATTCAGTGATGCGCTGCATGCATACTTTGGAGTTGGTTACACCCTGTTTCAGCAGGTTATCAATTATCGCTGTGTATCCATCAAGTACAGATGTCTGATTTGAGCGACCCGTTCTGGCGTGTGGCAGATACTTAAAGCCATTTGCTTTAAGAGTTCTGAGTCGCTGACGTGAGATACCTGTCCTTCTCTGCAGTTCAGCGAGATTGATGGTATTGATAGAGAAGTCCTCACCTTGAAGAGACTTCATTTCTTCAATGGCTTGTGCTAAACTCTGTTTAGCAAAGTCATTACTTGATAGATCTTTCATTCGAGTTCCTTTCTCTGAGGTATTGGTTACACCTTCAGTTTAAAGGATTGAAAGAATCTAAGTAATGGCTTTTGTCATTGGTTGATTCAATTAGCTTAAATTGGTTGATTTAGTTGGACTCTGAGTGGTTGAATTCACCGAGCCATAACAT
>JALEUQ010000010.1 GCA_022780965.1 Clostridiales bacterium | reverse complement strand
TCCGTTATAGAACACATATAGCTCCGGGGTCGGAATCCTCACCGGCTTCTTGCTGTAGATTTCCCTTGAAAATGCAATCTTCTCATACTGCCTGGCTAAATAGGCAAGCATGCGAAGTGGGATGTTGGGGCTAAATTCATTATTTCTAATCCTTTCTACCCGATAATACTGAAATTAAAGAACTTCAGTCACCAGTACTGCAGCCCCACCACTAATTTCCAATATTATACAATTCGAAGACAGTGCCGTCTACCATTATTTACCAGTATTTTATATTTCAGAATTCGCACATCAAATATATCGTTCTGGGGAATTGTTCAAAGCCGCAGCCCAGAACGCACCTATCTTCATTATTCCCTCGACGCGAGCGAATGCCGCGCCGCTTACCTCCACAGCCGCATCTTCAATTACACACGAAGCGAATGCAGAGAATAGCAAAACCGCAGGGACTGTCTGAGAGCACATGCTCGAGTTTCCCTGCGGTTCTATTCTCTATGAGTGAGTGTATGTAATTGTGTGCGGCGAGGACCGGAAGCGGAGCCGGGCAGTCGCTCGCCAGTGTATGTAATTGTGTGCGGCGAGGACCGGAAGCAGAGCCGGGCAGTCGCTCGCTATAATTCTGTGTATTTCAGGCTGTTGCCGCGAGCCTTTTTGGCGGGATACTTGGCAGCATTGATTGCCATTTTGCGAAGCATCTCTTCTTTGATATCGATATTTGCTCTGTCAGCCATCATGATGCAGTACATCATCACATCTGAGAGTTCCTCACTGACCTTTTGCCTGTCGAATTTATCGTTCCACTGGAAGCACTCAAGCAGTTCGCCGGCCTCGATGACGATGGATTTAGCCAGATTCTCAGGAGTATGGAATTTATCCCAATCCCTCTCCTTGTTGAATTCTCTTATTTTGTCTCGCACTTCCTTGATATCCCAGTCTGTCACTTCGCTGATTCCGCCGTTATCCTGCAGAATCTTGCAGATTTTTTCTGAAGGATTAAACTCCAGGAAGCGGCCGGGACCTTTTTCGTCATTCTTGAATTCGCTCACATAATTCTGTACGTAAATTGCGTCGTCCAGCTTGATTGCTGCTCTCATTACCGCCACTTTGCCGTTTGGCACTCTCTTGAGGAGAGCCACCAGCTTGCCGTCTGAGGCGTTCTGATAAAGGTCGCAGATATCATCCACAATCTGATTATTATACTCATCCAGTCCGTCAGTCTCCGCCAGCACGAAAAGTCTGCACATGAGGAAGTATATTCCGTAAGTGCTGTTTCTAGCGGCTTCAAAGTCCTGATAAGTTTCATACGTTTCCAGATCCACCTTTGGATTCTTGTCGATTAGGCTTCTGTTGTGGACAGTATATGCCCATGTGTCGTCTGCATCGTTGTTTCTTACTGCGGCAATATACTTCTCACTTTTGTCGTCCATCTCCAGCATTACCTGACCCATGTAGGCAATGCTGTCATTACGCTCAATTTTTTCTGTTTCTATCCAGACAAATCTCATGTTTGATCTCCTGTTTGCTACTCAAAAACTCTCTTGATGCTGTCGTAGTGAAGGAAAATGCCTTCATCTGCCAGCGCCTTGATCTGCTCTGCATCTGCAAGCATGAAACCGGCAGCCTCGGCAGCCTGAATCTTAACATCCGCCTCATCAAAATCCATTATGAATTTATAAATGTCAACGAAATAGTTGTCTCCTTCGCCCGGGTTTTCACGATGGTATGTGAACACGTATCCACCGTCTGCATCTGTCACATCAAGGCCTGTCTCCTCCAGCACCTCTCTTCGCACAGCCTCAAGGGACGATTCTCCTGCCATGGCCGCGCCGCCTGACACCTCCCACCATCCGGGAGCCCATCTCTTGGTCATCACCCTCTTGGTAATCAGGAACTTGCCGTCAGTCCGAGCCACCACTCCCAAAACGGTCAGATGATACTCATCATCTGCAAGGCACCAGTCATTCTTAAGCATGGTGCGACCCGTAGGCTGTTTGTTTTTATCATAAATATCCCAGTATTCCATTCACGTCACCTCTAGCCCAGCGCGATGGTCACGCCGATATTGAACATGGCCTGCACAAATCCGCGGAGAATATCCTCTTCAAACACCCTGTCTCCAGCAGTTCTCTTAGCAAGAAATACACCCTGGCTTGCCACTGTATCAAGATATTTTTTCTTGTCGGAACCCGGTTTGGCATCAACATTCTCGCACGCAAGCTGATAAGCATCATACGCTTTGAACAAACCGTTAATATCGTTCACTTCCTCATCTGTAAAGTGTCCGAGTGTTTTGCCCTTCTGCTTCTGCGTGAAAATTGTCATCATGCCTGCGCCCATTGCGTGTACGGCCATTACCATGAGGAAAGTGTCCGGCTGAGCCTGACGAAGCACTGAAATCTGTTCCTCGTTCATGTGTGAATTGTAAAGGGTTGCAAGTATGCCTCTGTCGTCATAGATGAATTTCATCTGAGGTTCTTTGATAACTTTGGCTTCATATAATCTTCCGATAATGTCGGTCATTACAGTTTCGTTAACCTTCCACTGCAGTGACTCGGTGTTTTCTGTTTCTTCAGGTTTAGGTACAACTTTTAAATCTGTCATTCTTTCTCTCTCCTTCTAACTTCTATCAGCGTCTGGGACGTTTCAGCTACTCGACTGTCACATCCGCAATGGCACTGTCAATCTCGGCTGCAAGTTCACGGAGTACCTCTCCCATAGCAGCAACGATTTCTTCTTCTGTATATTCCCCGTTAAAGCAGATTACTTCTGCGATAACTTCATTGTCGTACTTGTCAAGATACGGCGAATCCTTGGCTGACTTGCCGTCAAGGTCGTAAGTGGCGCTGTCATCGTACTCGCCCATTTTCCTTGTTGCAGCCTCTTCATCGAGAAATACTCTAATCAGCATCGCCTGTGCTCTTGTCTTGGCATCTCTGATTATGTCTTCCTTGCCCGGATTGTTAATCATGAGTGTATTTGCCATGCTTACTGTCAGATATCCCATGTTAAGGCAGTCGTACATATACTTGAAATAAACCATTTCAGGTTTCTTCTCTGTAAGTTTGATTGTGGCGTTCTCACTCATGTTCTTGCACATGTTGTATATGAGACCGTATAGATTGTTTTCATTAAAAATCGCCATAATTTACCTCCATGTCCTATGATTATATCACTACTGTCAGGTTTATGACAAAGTTGTGCAATTGTAATCATCCATTCTATGATATACTTTTATTGTCAAATACACCAGCAGATATTAAGGAGTTTTCAACATGAATCCAAATAAATACACAACTTCCGGCGGTGTTCAGCTCCAATACTACACGGCCGGCACCACAGGACCCAAACTAGTAATGATTCACGCACAGGGCACCTCATCAAAATCCTTCGAAGATGTGGCAGAAATCATGTCGCGAAAAATGCAGGTTTATCTGATTGACTGTCCCGGACACGGCGGCAGCAGCAAGGATCCTTCACTCTATACCCTTGCCGGCTGCGGTGATGCTATCCTGGACCTTATCATAAATGAGATAGGCGGTCCAATCGCACTTGTGGGTCACTCATCAGGCGGCCTTATAGCTGCATACATCGCATCCAAATCGGTGCTCTGCGCAAGACTCATCCTGGAAGATTCGCCGTTCTTCTCATGTGTCGGAGAAAGGCGCAGGCAAATGTACAACTACGTCGATCTGTCCACAGTCTGCCACAGCTACCTTGAATCAGGCAGCGACGACGACTTCGTTCTCTATTATTTCGAGCATCAGTACGCATGGAACCTTTTCCCGGAAAAAACCCGCGAGAAGACCAAAAGAAAGTTCGTTGCCAGTGCACATAAGAGTCGCGCCAAGCATCCCGGACAGGATCTTAAAGTCATGTTCTGGCCAAGCGAAGCATTCGTGGGCATGAACGACTATGACCCGAGATTCGGCGAAGCCTTCTACAGTGACTCATTTAACGAAGGCGTAGACTACGAGGAAATCCTTGCAGGAATCAAATGCCGCACTCTTTTCATGAAAGCAAACGGCGAGATGGGCAAGGACGGCATTTACCAAGGCGCCCTCACAGATGAAGATTTGGAACATGTTGTGTCATGTGTGCCTCGAATTGAAGTTGAACGATTCCAGTGCGGACACGGCATCCACATTGACAGAAACGGCGACTTCAACAGATCTCTTAGAGATTTCATCATGAAATAGCATATGAAACAAAGCAGCTTTGAATCACAAAAACCGGGATGGTGCGCCTGAAATCAGGCCACCTCCCGGTTCGTTTTTAATTGGTATATTACTTTACCCTAAAGGGCCGCCTTGATAGCTTCAAGAAGCTCGTCATATTCCTCAAATGCCGGAATATCCGGATATTCAGCCTTGATGGCTTCAGTTGACTTAAACAGGAAACCTGCCTTGCTTGCCTGAATCATCTCCAGATCATTATGGCTGTCACCGCTTGCAATAGTTTCGAATCCGCATGACTGCAGCGCCTTGACTGTTGTCAGCTTGGAATGCTTGCATCTCATCTTGTAGTCTGTGATAGTGCCGTCTTCTGCCACCTCAAGAGTGTTGCAGAAAAGTGTAGGCCATCCCAGTTTCTCCATAAGCGGCTTGCCGAACTGTGTGAAAGTATCGCTGAGTATGATTACTTCAGTTTCCTTGCGCAGTTCATCCAGGAATTCCTTTGCTCCTGGAATAGGGTCAATCTTGCTGATAGTCTCCTGAATCTCCTTGAGCCCCAGTCCATGCTCGTTGAGAATATCAATTCTGTACTTCATCAGTTTATCGTAATCAGGCTCATCCCTGGTTGTCCTCTTAAGTGCCTCAATTCCTGTTTCTTCTGCGAATGCAATCCAGATTTCAGGTACCAGTACGCCTTCCATATCCAGACATACTACGTTTAAGTTGCTCATGATTAAATCTCCTTTTCCATAATAATGGGTACATCATAACACACGACAGACACTATTTCAACGGCAGTACCGGGTGGGTGGAATTTTTTCACGAATTCACAGAAATCATCTGCGGCAAACGATAATTTTATCGCAACCTTCCCCTAAGGGGCAACAGTTGTTTTTTCACTACTCCATGTTATAATTGTAATATGAGTCAATGCCTCTTAATCGGCATTGACAGCAAGGAGTATTTTGATTATGGCAGAAATGTATAACCAGAACGAACAAGTAAGAATCGTACAGGAAACCGTAGCTGGCAAAGAGATTACTCTGGCTCACGTTATCGGCGGTCCTGCACCTATTGTATATACCAAGCTGGGTCTCAACCCTCAGATTGACTACAGTACTTCAGCAATCGGAATCATGAACATGACACCTATGGAGTCTGTTGTTATCGCATCTGATATTGCAGTCAAAAGCGGTGACGTGTATCTGGGTTTCGCTGACAGATTCTCAGGCACGCTGATTATCACAGGAGAACTTGCAGCTGTAGAGAATGCCATTGAAGAAGTGGTGAGATATTTTCATGACGACCTGGGATATGTGTCATGTCCGATAACCAAGAGGTAGCGCCATGACTGAGCGTATGGACAGAGACAGTGTTCTTCATAAAATATACGGCAGAGCCATTGAACGTGCCAAGGCAGGCTCAGGACAGATTCGCTCAGTTCAGGTGACCACGCCGGGCAAGGAGATTACTCTGGCTCACGTAATCGGTTCTCCTGAACAGGAAGTGTATGACAACCTTGCTCTGGAAATCGGGTTCCACGAAGGTTTCAAGCACCACGGCGCCATGGGCATAATCAACATTACCCCTCCTGAATCAGCTATTATTGCTGCCGATATTTCAGTGAAATCCGGCGACATTGATGTGGGGTTCATGGACAGATTCAGTGGAACGCTTATTATTACAGGCCCTCGCGCCGATGTTGATCAGGCGATGAGAGACAATCTGGATTACTTTGAGAAATCGCTTCACTACCGCGTGTGCAGCATTTCCAATAAATAAAGCATAACATCCGGCGGCGATAAGGCGCCGGTTTATCTTAAGAGAGTATGAGAAAGGAGGCAGAGTCTCATGGCACTAAGTGCATCAGAATTGAATGATTTGGAATATGAACAGGCGAAACGCGACTCTACTGAGCTTCTTATCGATGGCAAAAGAGTGCGCAAGCTTTTTCTCGCCGGCCGTTCAGAGGCGGGCAAAACCACTCTGATACAGGCTCTCAAAGGTGATGACATCAACTATGACAAAACCCAGTACATCAACAGCTGGGACATTTTTATCGATACGCCCGGTGAATACTATGAATCCAAATATTCATCCTCATCGGTAGCCCTCTGCTGCTTCTCTTTCGAAAGCGACCTTGTGGGCATTCTGGCAGGTGCCGATGAACCATGGAGCATTCTCGGCTACGGTCTTCCTACAGCCATCAACAGACCGCTGATAGGCATTGTGACCAAGTGCGATTCCCCTAAGGCAAATGTTCCGATGGCAAGACTCTGGCTTGAAAACGCTGGCGTATCAAGAATCTTCGAGGTTGACTCCGTCACAGGACGCGGCATCCAGGAGCTTAGAGACTATCTCTTCCAGCCTGTAGACGACCCGATTTCACTGGATGAAGCCATCTCCATCCAGCAGAGCGGCGGTCAGGAATGGAATACATAAAGCGAATATCGAGAATAGCAAAACCGCAGGGACTGTCTGAGAGCATATGCTCGAGTTTCCCTGCGGTTCTATTTTCTATGAGCACGTGTACGTAATTGCGTGCGGCGAGGACTGAGAGCAGAGCCGGCATCATAGCTTTGCAACAGTTACCAGCACCACTCCGCATGCAATTACCAGCACTCCTACGTATCTCCATCTGTTCATGTCAACTTTTGCAGCTCGGAACAGACCGTAATTATCGATAATCAAAGCACCGGCCAGTGATCCGAACATGGCAGCTGACACAACGAGAGCAGCCCCAATGTAAGGCACTGCAACCATGTTTACGAATACAACCGCAGCCCCGTATACACCTCCGATGCACATCCATGCCCTTACACCAGTTCCTTTGATTTTATGCATCTTCCCCCTGTTAATTATCAGTGTGAATATAAGCAGAACCAGGAAGCCTCCGAAGAAAGAAACGAAGCCCGCTTCCCACTTGCCCACATGAATCGCCAGCGCTGCATTAGTTGGGGTCTGCACTGTAGCTCCAACACCTGCCAGAAACATGAGGAACCCGATTAGAGCCACCTTAGCCTTGGAATCTGCAAGCTTTGTTCCCTGTCTTGTCTTGCCAATGTACACCAGTACAATTCCCGCAGCAACAAGAACAGCTCCCAGTATTCGCAGCGGGCTGAAAGGAACAGCTTCAGTCCCCAGCAGTCCGAAAGTATCCACTATGATACCCATGATTATCTGGCCGAACATGCTCATGGTCAAAGTCAGGGCAATCCCCAGCACCGGCGCTGCGAAAGTAATCATCAGCACCAGAAATGCTCCATATATTCCACCTATCCACTGCCAGACAGGCGCCTGTCCAATCATTGCCAGATTTCCGTCACCGACAGCAATCATCGCAAGCAGCATTACCGCCGCACCACCTGCGAAAGAGATTGTGGCCGACTGAAAATTGCCTACATAGCTTGATAATGTGGCATTTGTAGGGCTCTGCGCAGCTGAGCAGAAGCCGCCGAACAATACTAGCAGTACCGAAATAAGAATCATTGCTACCCCTCATTAATTATTAAAATTCGCATGCAGCAGCAATGCCGCCACATGCGAACCCGACATACTTTTGCATTACCGCATTACAGCGTATCAAGTGCCTGCTTCAGATCGGCGATAAGATCTTCCTTATCTTCCAGGCCGCATGACATTCTGACAAGTCCTGCAGGAATTCCCGCCTCTTCAAGCTGAGCATCTGTCATCTGTCTGTGAGTTGAAGTAGCAGGGTTCAGGCAGCACGTTCTGGCATCAGCAACATGAGTCTCAATTGCAGCCAGTCTAAGCGCCTTCATGAACTTCTCAGCTGCAGGTCTGCCCCCCTTGACAACGAAGGATACAACACCGCATCCGCCGTTTGGCAGGTATTTTTGAGCTACTTCGTAGAACGGATCGGATTTGAGTCCTGAGTAGCTTACCTTCTCAACCATTGGATGACTTTCCAGGAATTCAGCTACAGCCTGGCCGTTCTCTACGTGTCTTGCCATTCTAACGTGCAGTGATTCCAGCCCCATATTCAGATAGAAAGCATGCTGAGGCGACTGGATTGCTCCGAAGTCTCTCATAAGCTGGGCAGTTGCCTTAGTGATGAATGCACCTTCCTTGCCGAATTTCTCAGCATAAGTGATGCCATGATATGAATCGTCAGGAGTACACAGACCCGGATATTTGTCAGCATGCGCCATCCAGTCGAATCTGCCGCTGTCGATAATGGCTCCGCCTACTGCTACACCGTGACCGTCCATGTACTTGGTTGTTGAATGAGTAACTATGTCTGCACCCCATTCGATAGGCCTGCAGTTAACAGGTGTAGGGAATGTATTGTCAATGATGAGCGGCACGCCGTGCTCATGAGCAACCTTGGCGAAAAGCTCGATATCAAGAACTGTCAGTGCAGGATTAGCGATGGTTTCTCCAAACATTGCTCTTGTATTGTCACGGAAAGCAGCATTAAGTTCTTCTTCAGTTGCAGTCGGTGAAACAAATGTCACATCGATTCCCATCTTGGCCATTGTCACGGAAATCAGGTTGAATGTTCCGCCGTAAATTGATGATGAGGCCACAATATGGCTGCCGCATTCGCAGATGTTAAAAAGCGCGAAAAAGTTTGCTGCCTGTCCTGATGATGTGAGCATTGCTGCTGTTCCTCCTTCAAGCTCAGCCAGCTTAGCTGCCACATAATCATTTGTCGGATTGGCCAGTCTGGTATAGAAATAACCTTCAGCTTCCAGGTCAAAGAGTGCACCCATATCTTCGCTTGTAGCATATTTGAAAGTAGTTGACTGCACAATCGGAATCTGTCTTGGTTCTCCGTTGCCGGGAGTGTATCCGCCCTGTACACACTTAGTATTGATTTTGTAATCGCTCATCTTCATATTCTCCTTATTAAAATTGCTTACTCTTAATAATATAATATTTTACAGTTTCCGGTCAACTGTTCCCCATTCGCAAAACGCCTTAAACATCCCCATTCGCAAAACACCTTAAACTCGCATGCTTATAAGCTTTGAATACTTTTTCTTGTAGACTCGTCTCATGTACAGACACTCGCGCATCTTTATCGGATTTCTACCTGCGGTCACCGCAGCAAGCCCGGCCAGGCAGTTCTTGTAAACCACCATCTCCACAGCTTCGACATCCTCTCCGTATCTGTCCGCCACCGACTGCGGATTGTAGTTTCTAAGATTGAGATGCGTCCCGAACATCTGGGCGAAATCATCCAGATAAACACCGATTTTCTTCCGCGGCCATGCTTTGACAGGATCATCATCCTTTTCTGTCACTACACCTGTATTTCTCAGAAAATCTCTGCATGCATCTTCCAGCGAAAGTAAAGTTTCGAAGGCCTCGTCTCTGTCTCTTCCGAAGCACACGGCTCCGTGATTACTCATGAGAATCGCCTTTGAGTCTGACGTTCTGAGCACTTTGGCTATGCCCTTGGCAACCTGTTTCGAGCCCGGAAGTCCGTACTCGGCGCATGGCACGCTAAGTCCAAGTCCGGGATACACGGCAGTTAACCTTACCTTTTCAATACCCATAGCCGCAACTGCCGAGGCATATGTCTGATGTGTATGAATAACGAAACCGGCGTCCGGCCTCAGCTTGTATATCTGCTGATGCACTTTTTTCTCGCCGGACGGGACTATGTCACCTTCATAGCTTAAATCTTTCAGATTTACTGTTACTATTTCATTTTCAGTCAGGCTGTCGTACTCTCTGCCGCTGGCCGTTATGGCGAAGTGATTCTCGTCCGTTCTGACGCTTACATTTCCCCAGGTTCTGGCTATGAGCCCCCTGCGGCAAAGTTCCCTGCCTGCTTCTATAACGCTCTGTTTAAGTATATCCATTTCAATCCTCTTCTTAAAAGCGCTTACTAATCACAAGAAGCTTATTTCAAATTATCTCCGGAAATATCCGGCTATTTGAGAGTCCTCAGATACGTCTTCTGCTCCGGTGTTATCCTCCTGCTTTCGACGGCCTTCTGAATCGACTTGCGATGTACCCACTGACTCAGACGCTTTTGCTCGATGTACGGAATTGTATCATCCCACTGCTTGGCAAGCGCCGTCGCGAAAAACCACGCCGTCATCATGTTTACATAGTATTCTTCACTTACGATTCCTGCCGGGATTTCAAGATATCTGCTTTCGAAGTCATCATCAAGGAAAAATGTCATGAGCATCTTCATACCGAATCGACATGTATATGTGTGCGATGATTGTGTCCACTGCATGATTTTCTCCATGAGTCTTTCTTTGTGTTTGCCAAAAATCTTAGGCGACATTATGTCACAAACAGCCCAATTGTCTACATATGGCAGGAATTTATCAATGGCGGCAATACATTCCTCACAGTCTCTGATTCGCTCAATGAGCAATCCATGAAGCATGTTTTCATCGTAGTACCTGTGGGGCAGTTCTCTCATGAACTCTTCGTGTTCCGCCTCCCTGCTGTACTCTTTGGCAAATTGCCTAAGCTGCGGCACGCGCACTCCTATGAAGTCTTCCGGCGGTATTCCGGGAGTGAGTTTAGCCTGAAACTCCGCATATTTTTCGTCTCGCATCCGGAGCAGCCTGTTCTGCAGTTCTGTCATGTTTATCACCTTCCTGTAATAATCTGGCATCACCAATTCTATCTGCAGAGCCCATGTACCATAACACCCCTAGGCATGCCAGGGGTGCTGTCTGCTATTCGAACGGGAACCTGTACTGTGTCAGTCCCAGTTCATCTCTAAGCTCTATAAGTTCTCGCTGAATGGACTCGCCCACAGGAACTCCCTTGTCCTTCCTGTCCAGCCAGGCTTCGTACTCCTTCTCTCCGGCAGTATATATTCTGTCTGCCTTAGGCGATTTCTCCGAATTTCTAAGCTTCCTGAGAATATCTCCGGATGAAGCTTTGAAAGTATCCAGTCCCATGAAAAATTCCGGATTGATTACGAAGAAAAAGTGTCCCAGTTTGTACATCTTAGGATTGCCGTTCTCGTCTACGCCGCCCAGATCTCTCGTATTCGGACCGCCGGCAAGTGCCGATGAAAGAATCTCTACGATTGTTGTAAACCCATATCCCTTATATCCGGCTGTGTCTTCGCCGATTCCGCCAAGAGGAAGCAAAGCCGCATTGCCCTGTCTCATGTCTTTGAGAATTTTGCCGGATTCAGTCATAGTTTCTCCCTGTCTGTTTACAACACATCCTTCAGGAGTAGGTTTACCCTGTCTTTCGTAAAACTCAATTTTGCCGTTCTGCACGATGCATGTGGCGCAGTCAAAGTTAAAAGGGAACTCCTCGTCTGTCGGCATTGTAAATGTCAGAGGATTTGTGCCCATCATCGGCTCTACACCGAAGGTAGGGGCAACTGAAGGTCTTGCGTTAGTGCCTGAAATACCTATCATTCCGGCTTTTTCGGCCATTGTTGTCCAGTAGCCTGCAATGCCGTAATGTGTTGAATTGTAAATTGTACCGCCTGCCATGCCGTATACTTTGGCCTTCTCGATGAGCATTTCCATCATCTTGTAACTGGCAACCATGCCCATGCCGTCGTGAGCATCGATTACAACTGTTGTCGGCGTTTCCTTGACTATCTCCACTTCAGTCTTCGGAAGAAGTGTTCCGTTCTTGATTCTGTCAAGGTAAATAGGCTTAAATCTGTTACAGCCATGGCTCTCTATTCCTCTTCTGTCGCTCTCCAGCAGAACGTCTGCACATATTCTGGCATCCTCTTCAGGCACGCCGTACTTTACGAACACATCTATCATGAAATTGTTCATCAAATCCCAGTCTACATATGGTCTTGTTTCTGTCATTTCAATATCCTCTCTCAATATTGCACCTTACCGGCAAAATCCGGCAACTAACATCCAATGACGATTATATCACACGGCTAAACACTCTTCCAGCTTAGCTGCCGCTTCATCGTGATCTGCCGCTACTATACCATTCATGCCGCATCTTACTGCCGCTTCAACATTATCCTTCCTGTCATCAAGGAATACACATTCATCAGGATTCAGCCCGTATTTCTCAATAATGCATTTATATATGGCTTCATCCGGTTTGATAAGCTTAACATGGCATGAGAATATTCCCCCGTCCATCAGTTCTGTGAAGTTCAGCGCTTCTCTGCACTGCTCCAGCAGGTGATATGACCAGTTGCTCAGATACAGCACCTGATAGCCTCTTTCCTTCAGCCCGCTTATCCAGCTTCGTGTGAAATCATATTGATACACAAGCCTGTCAAACTTTTCCCATGTTTCCCGTATCTGTGTCTCAATCTCAGGATCGTTGGCTGCGAAGCCGCTGAGCAGCTCATCCTCAGACCATACGCCTCTGTCCATTTCATCCCACACGCCGCCAGCGAAGAACGCCTCCTTGAGCCTTCGCGTCATTTTTTCATCATGATACAAACTCATGAAAAAATCATCCCAGTCGTATCCGACCAGAACTCGTCCTATGTCAAAAATTACAGTCTTTATCAATTTGACGCCTCCTGTCTCAGATTCTTTGCACCCGCATCATGCGCAGGCAATGCTTCACTCCATCAAAACAGCGCCCATGAAGGGCGCCGCCGTTTATTCTTATTTATCTACTTGCCCTCAATATATGCCTCTACCTTAGCCTGAATTTTTTCGTAATGTCCGATAATGTCGCTGATAGGCATGTCATGATTCAGTGAATCAATAATAAGTGCAATGTACTTGGAAAGGTCGCAGCTTACGTACCAAGGTCTGTCGAAGAGTTCAGGCATCTGGTAGATACCGTTAGTTGTTATTACCTTGTATACCAGTCCTTCCTCATACGCTTTGTCGAACACTCCAAGTCCCTTAGTGAAAAGACCGAAAGTAGCAATGCAGAATATTCTGTTGGCTTCTCTTGACTTGAGTTCTCTCGCAATATCGATAACACTTTCGCCTGAGGCAATCATGTCGTCAATGATGATTACATCCTTGCCCTTAACGTCATCTCCCAGGAATTCGTGGGCAACAATAGGATTCCTGCCGTCAACAACCTGTGAGTAGTCTCTTCTTTTGTAGAACATTCCAACGTCTATGCCAAGTGTGCTTGCGAAGTAGATCGCTCTGTGCATTGCACCTTCGTCAGGGCTTATCGCCATAAGGTGCTCGTTATCAATAACAAGATCAGGAGTTGAATCGAGCAGTGCCTTGGTGGTCTGATAAGTAGGCATGATGTTGTCGAATCCGTCAATAGGAATTGCGTTCTGGATTCTTGGGTCGTGAGCATCGAATGTGATGATGTCGTCTACACCCATTTTAACCAGTTCCTGAAGAGCATACGCAGAATCAAGTGACTCTCTGCCGTTTCTTCTGTGCTGTCTGCTCTCGTAGAGGAACGGCATTACTACCGTAATCCTTGATGCCTTGCCTGCTGCAGCCATTATCAGTCTCTTAATGTCTGCATAGATGTCGTCCGGTGACATTCTGTTGCTGTGACCATACATGTTGTACTCCAGGCTGTAGTTGAGAACATCTGCGATAATGTAAATGTCCTTGCCTCTTACTGTTTCCAGAATCTGTGCCTTGGCCTCGCCTGAACCGAATCTTGAGCACTTGCTATCTACTATGAAAGTTACTTCGTCAGTTTCACCTCTCCAGCCTTTGATATATCCGTCTATCTTCCTGCCAAGTTCTGCACAGCTTGGATGAACGATAATCCCCAGCTTGCCTGCTACTGCCCCAGTATATGTATGTCTGCCTTCCATGTCCATGTTGTTGAATCCTCCTGAATCTTGACTTTGTTATTTTAACTCACTAATCATTTTATTGGTTTTGTCTAATAAAGTAAAGTGCAAAAGGGTGCTATACTGACAAAAAAACACGACGGCATCGCATGTTACTGCAATGCCGTCCTGACGCCGCCAAAATGACGGTGTAAATATTCATTTTCGTCTAGAAAATCTGTCCGGGAAGTACCAGTTTCTCTTTGTGGTGGAAATTTTTGTCATATTCTTCTGCTTCTTTCTCGTCCACAAAATACACTTCAGGTGTCGTATACTCACCTGTCACTCCTTCCAGGTATCCCGGAATCAGTTCTCTGCAAAGAAAAAATGACGCATCTTCGCCTTCCGGCAGTCCGTGATATCTGATTCCAAACTCCGAAGCTTCTCTGAATCCGCTCTTGCCGTAGAAATCAATATTCCCCTCGAAGCACAGAGCTCCGCAGCCCATGGAAGCCGCCTGCTCCAGCGAATAATCCAGCAGCATTTTGCCGTATCCCTTTCTCTTAAGCTCAGGCTTAATGCATACAGGCCCCATGGTCATGATGGGAATCTCCCGTCCGTCATCCGCATTGATTACTGCTTCCACGAACACGTTCTGACCTATGATCTCGCCGTCAAGTTCCATAACGAAATCCAGTTCTCTCACGAACTGAGGACAATCCCGCAGTTTTTTGAGAACGTAATGCTCCAGACATCCCGGTCTGTACACATTCCAGAAGCTCTCTCTGACCAAATTTTCAACTGCCAAGTAATCTTCTTTTCTTTCCAAACGAAAACTGATGTTGTTTTTATTCATTGTTTATCCTCCTGAAAATTGTCAACTTCAACTGCTTGCGCGGGAGGTCTGTTCCGATTGCTGTCAAACCTCCCCGGTTATGACACAATCGCCAGTGTGTTGTACTTAGTCAAAAAGCACTCTCCTTTTTTTAATTTGAAATAATACTGTATGAATGAAAGTTCCTAGAACTCCATTACCTTGTTCACATGAAGCTGACAGAGACTGTCTCCCAGCTCCTTCTTAAGAATATCATAGGCTTTGTCACCTGTGCAATGACCTGTACAGATAAACTCAATTCCTGTTTCTCTGATTCTGGCCGCCAGGCTCCTTACCTCCGCCTCCGTCTTGTTGTAAAGATGGAAGCCTCCAATGATTCCGTGCACCTTCCTTCCAGGGAAAGTCTGTGCGATTTCTTCGATGATTGCTGCCGCCCCTGCATGAGAACAGCTGCTGAATATTACGAGACCCTTCTCCGTTTCAAATACCAGACTCTGCTCATGGGAGAAATCGTCATGCTCCCATCTGCCGTGTTTTCGCAGGAACATGTTCTCACGTTTTCCTGCAGCCCTGCCGTCAGCCGTTTTGTGTGGAATGATGTACACCCCGTCCATCAGCTTGTAATCGCCGCTCACATAGCGGATTCTATCCCGATAATCAGACAGAATGTTTCGCGGCAGCCCTATGTATTTGTGAATGAGCCATACCTTCTTGTAACAGTTGGCTTCCGTCCCCTCCTGAATGAAAAAGTCCGCGCGGCTGTTGTTCTCGAAGAATGTTTCCATACCAAGAGAATGGTCGTAATGTGCATGGGACAGCACCGCATAGTCAACTTTGCTTATATCCTTGCCGAGTTTACCGGCGTTTACAAAGAACAGCGGCGAGCCGCCTGCATCCAGCAGTATCACTTTGTCTTCGTATTCAATGTATACACTGAGTCCCCACTCACCTGCACATCCCTGACAGGCTTTGTTGTCAACAAGCACCGTTGCCTTCATCATTTACTCCTTTTCATACTGCACGCAATATTCTTTCCGAGAGCTCTCAGATCCAGTCTACCCGTGATATCTGTCATAAAAATCTCCAACCAGCTTCTCGATAAGCGGCTCTGCCTCAGACAACATCTCCGGTCTTCCCGCATATCTGTGAAGCAGCAGGAAAATCGGTGAATAAAAATGAAATGCCATAAGCTGCGGATCACCCTTTCTAAATGCTCCCGCTTCAATCATCCCTGCGAAAAGCTGAGTCTGATACTTTATCCCTTCATCTGTAAACAGCCTTCTGTATATCTCATAAAACTCAGGATTGCTGTACTGCTCCATGCTGGCAAGTCTCCAGAATCGCGATACGAAACCGTCCGTCAGATAAAATGCGAACACTTTTTTACCTAGAGAAACAATAGTCGCCCTGTCTATGTGCTCATAAAACTTTACTGCGTCCTCAATTGTGCTGCTGCCCGACGGTATTCCCAGCTGTTCAGTCAGACCGTCCATATGCTCATACATCTGCTCAAATATCGTATCAAGTATTTCCTGCTTTGATCTGAAATGCTTATACAATGACGCATCCTTGATTCCGACGGCATCTGCAATATTCCTGACCGTTGTCCCCTTGAACCCTTTGGCTGCAAAAAGTGTCAGCGCTTCGTCCACTAT
>JALEUQ010000138.1 GCA_022780965.1 Clostridiales bacterium | reverse complement strand
GGTTCAATGCTGGCAGGAAGGCTCGAGCTGTATACACTGTTTATTCTGTTCACTCCAAGGTTCTGGAGACCGGACAATTCATAGAATGCGAGGGTTATCAATGCATCAGGCAATATCCAACTACAAGGCTTTCATGAAAATCATTGGAGCCATCATACTGATTACGGGAATAGCCATGCTGGTGCCTCTCGTTTATGCGTTAGCTGCAGGCGATACCAAAGACGCACAAGCTTTCATCCGTGTCGCTCCGGCATCAATACTTCTCGGGCTTATTCTGACTCTTGGCTTCAAATCCACCAACGCCAAATTCAGAATTCGTGACGGCTATCTGGTAGTAGCACTCTGCTGGGTTGCTGCATCACTTATCGGTGCATTCCCATACTACTATTCCGAGTTTACAAACGACTTCATCGATGCATTTTTTGAATCAACTTCCGGGTTTACCACAACCGGATGCACTGCCGTCAAAGACGGGGTTCTCTCTCACAGTCTGCTACTGTGGAAAGCTCTCTCTCACTGGCTGGGCGCCATGGGAATACTGATTTTCGTGCTGTCCATTCTGCCGGCACTGGGAATCAACGGACAGTTTATCGCCAAGGCCGAAGCACCGGGACCTATTTTCGAAAAAATGGCTGTGCGTCTCAGCGACTCAACGAAAATTCTCTATATAACATATATCGTGCTCACCCTGCTGGAGTTTCTTCTTCTTGTCGCATCGCCTAAAGTAGATGCATTCGATGCGCTGGTAAACTCCCTGGGCAGCATAAGCACCGGCGGTCTTCTGGTTCATACCGATGGTGTTGCTCATTACAACAGTTTCTATGTTGAATTCGTAATTTCGATTTTCTGCATTCTGTCATCGGTAAACTTCATGCTTTACCACTACCTGCGCAGTGGAAAAATCTCCAAAGTATTCCGGGATACGGAGCTTCGTCTGTTCCTGTCCCTCATAGGCGCCGGAATCGTCATCTGCACAGTGGTTCTGATGACAGTCAACGATGCGAAATTCACTTCCGCATTCAGAGACTCTTTCTTCCAGGTAATCAGCATGTCCACGACGACAGGTTATGTTCGCTCACCATACACTTTATGGCCGACCACCTGCCAGCTGGTTCTCTTCACCCTCATGCTCATTGGCGGCTGCAGTGCATCCACCTCGGGCTCAATCAAGGTTATAAGATTTGCGGTGATGATCAAAATGATTCTTCGCGGTACCTATAAGCATGTTCATCCGCGCTCTGTGGTACCGATCAGAATCAATGACAGTATTGTGCCTCCTAAAGTTGTGTCCGGCATGAGCGAGTTCATCCTCACTTACCTGGCAATTCTGCTGTTTTCATCAATTGTTGTCAGCATTCAGGGCCTGGATTTTGATACTACAGTCAGCACGGTGCTGGCCATGCTTTCCAATACAGGCGCCGCCTTCGGAATAACTCTGTCAGCCGGCAATTTCGCCGCCTACTCAGCAGGTCTCAAGCTGTACCTTTGCCTGCTCATGTACATTGGCAGGCTTGAGATCTTCACCATACTGGTGATGTTTACGCGGCATTTCTGGAATAAAAAAAGATAATAAATTGGGCGGCAGTTAAATTATGTAATATTAAAAAACAGAGAATGATACGTGGTGCCGCAAGCTGTCCTCGACGGAACGTCTGCGGAGGCTCGCTTACCACGTATCATTCTCTTTTAATATTCACATTTTAGCCATTCGCCCAATTTATTATTTTTAAGCTCTATACGTTATAAGGTTGGCTGTTGCTGGTTCTTATCCTGTTCATGCAACAGCCTTTGTTCAGTGTGGTGCCGCAAGCTGTCCTCGACGGAACGTCTGCGGAGGCTTGCTTACCACGTATCCAGCATTTCATATTACAACAATATTTCATAGCGGATTTTCTTTTTCCTCGTATTATTCATACGGTTAGCTGTTGCTGGTCCTTATCCTGTTCGTGCAACAGCCTTTGTTCAGGCAAATCTGAAGTTCACTTTATTTTAGCCGGATTTCTCTGATGGTCAGTACACCCTCAACACTAAGTAATCTGCAGAATATGCTAAATGGCGTATTTTTTAGCATATAGCATAAAATGATGCGATGCAGTCAGATTCCAGATGAGCAAAATATGCATTTTTATATAAAAATAACCGGTTAGCATATTTTGGTTTACAATAATTTTTTGAAGCAAATCAAAATATGCTGAGTGAGCTGTACCCATATAAGCAGTGTTTATTAAAGTTTTATGCCGCGAAAGTCGCTTGATAATGAGGGCAGGCACAGTAAGCTATGTGCTATGGCGAAGACAAGCCAGAGGCATTTCCGCAATCATTTTACTTCCACCAAGGTACAACAGACAGTATCAGCATATATAGTCACCAGATGCGATAATCCATCGAAATGGTACTGTGCTTTCACATCAGAATGCTCCAATACCGGCTTGAAGTACAAAATATGCAGCTCAGTGAAATCATCTTTGGAAAAAACTTCGTTCGGCAATGCCTCCATAGCCAAATCGACATAACGGGTGTTATGAACATGACCGTTGAAATCAATATCGCTACGGCGCAGTTTGAGCTCTGTTTCCGAGGTGAATTCTGATGGTGCACGTAGTCTTTGTGAGTCCTCAAACACCGTTTTGATTTCGGGCTGATATGACCTGAACAGTTCTTCGCTAATGCGCGTAAGTCTTGATGTGTCAAGGTCAAACAAAGCGAACTTTGCTTCCGCACGGATAACATCTGTGCCGTTTGCATCGGTCAAAAGAAAGTCTCGATACACGGCACTTGCGGGAGCTTTGCCACGAACCCATGTTACGATGTTTAGAGGCTCTCCGTTTTCAGGACGGCGAACAATTTTAATTCTCCATTCGGTTAATATCCACGCAATACCGTTTTTATTCGCATCGGCTATGCTGTCGCCCATGTTTGCGGAATGATTACCTGCGGCATTTTCAAGGATTTGCAGAATTGCCTCGTATGATAGTTTTCCATTTCTGTTGTAATCGCTTGGTCGAGGGTTATGTTTTTCTTTATAGAACATACTTTTCTCCTTTCATCCCTGCTATGTATTTTCATGGAAATAATTGTAGAAAGCTATGCTCTTTCATCATCATATTACTCTGAAATCGATTTCTCCCATGCTCACGTTGACCTTATCCACAACTACATCTATTTTGTCTCCAAGTTTGTAGCGACGTCCGGTTTCTTCACCAACCAGAGCGTAATGTTTCTGGTCAAAAGTATACCAGTCGTCTCTTAGGGTTGTAATGTGTACAAGGCCCTCAACTGTATTGTACAGCTGAGCATAGAACCCAAAAGATGTCACGCCGCTGATAACAGCCGGGAATGCTTCACCAACATGCCCGGACATGAGCTCGGCTTTTTTGTATTTCTCCACCTCTCGCTCTGCTTCCACAGCCTGACGTTCTGCTTTGGATGACAGTTCGGCTGCTTCTGCGGCGGCGGCAGTGAACCTGCTCACAAGTTCCGGGGTGACGCCTTCGTGAATTGCTGCTTTGATAATTCTGTGAATCATCAGATCGGGATATCTTCTAATCGGTGAGGTGAAATGAGTATAGTATTTGAGTGCAAGACCGAAGTGCCCTTTGCATCCTGTGTCGTAGTATGCTTTCTGCATGGCGCGCAGAGTAACTGAGTTTACTACGTTTTCATAAGGTTTGCCCTCTGCTGACAACAGCACATTCCTTATTGCTCCCGGATGAACGTTTTCGGAGCTTCCGCGCAGCACGATGCCGACAGATGCCAGGAAAGCTTTGAGCGACTCTATTCTGTCGATTTCAGGCTTTTCGTGGACGCGATAGACAAATGGTATGTCCATCCAGAAAAAATGCTCAGCCACGGTTTCATTGGCCAGAAGCATGAACTCTTCTATCATCTTGTTGGCGCATCGTCTATTAACAATACCCACATCGACCGCGCGCCCTTTCTTGTCCAGGGTTATGTATGCCTCGTCCAGATTGAAATCGATGCTTCCCCGTTCCTCTCTGTTTTGTCTAAGCAGCAGCGCCAGACTGTTCATCTGTCTCAGGACTTCTTCAATGTGAGAGTACCTGGCAATGAGCTCAGAATCACTGTTCTCTATTATATCGGACACATCATCGTAGACAAGCCGCTCTTTGGAATTGATAACCGACTCATAAATATCATGACCTACCACCTGTCCGGCGCCATCAATCTCCATGTCAACGCTGAGAGTCAGCCTGTCAACACCGGGATTGAGACTGCACATTACATTAGACAGAGCCTTGGGCAGCATCGGTATTACCTGATTTATCAGATAGACGCTTGTGCCCCTCTTGAGAGCCTCCTTATCAAGGTAATCACCCTCCTGCACATAATGAGATACATCTGCAATGTGAACCCCCAGGAGGTAATTGCCGTTATCCAGTATCTCCAGTGAAACGGCGTCATCGAAGTCCTTGGAATCTGCACCGTCAATGGTAAAAATCATCTTATCGCGAAGGTCTCTTCTGCCATCATAATCTTCCGGCAGAATGCCCTGCTTCCTTATTGCCTTGGCCTGAGCAGACGCCCTGCTTGGGAAGGTATCCCGCAATCCGTAGTTCCTGGCAATTGACAGAATGTCAGCACCGCTTTCGCCTCGCCTGCCGATAATCTCCACCACTCTTCCTTCGGCCGAACGGCTTGCTGATGGGAACTCAGTGATTTCAACAACCACACGATCACCGCTCCTGGCGCCGGAGAAACCCTTTTTGCTAATGAAAATATCCTCGTTCATTTTTTTGCCGTCAGGTATCAGGAAGCCGTAATTGCCGCTTCTCTCGAATCTGCCTGCCACCTGCGTAAGCGCCCGTCTAGTGACGGTGACGATTTCTCCCTGGGGTGAATTTTTCCATAGATATTCCGGTACCAGTCTCACTTCCACTGTGTCGCCGTCCATGGCATCTCTCATGTCACGTCCGGGAATAAAAATGTCCCCGTCCATTTCATCACATGTGACGAATCCGAAACCTTTCACGTTTTTGGAAAGAATGCCTGTATATAATTTTGCCTTGTTATCTGTTGTCATTGTCATTTCTTTCTGATACAAAAACCCGGCAGCATCAGCTACCGGGTCGTTGATTCTATTCTTGAATTAGAATGAGATAAGTCCGCCGATTGATACGAATACAGGAGCGAATACTACTGAAACGATTGTCATCAGCTTGATCAGGATGTTGATTGATGGACCTGATGTATCCTTGAACGGGTCACCTACAGTGTCACCTACAACAGCAGCCTTGTGAGTTTCTGAACCCTTGCCGCCGAAGTGTCCTTCTTCAACAAACTTCTTAGCATTATCCCATGCGCCACCGGCATTAGCCATCATGATTGCAAGGAGTACACCTGCAGCCAGTGCGCCTGCCAGCATTCCGCCCAGAGCTTCAACGCCCAGAACGATACCGATGAACAGTGGAGCGATTACAGCCAGAAGACCTGGAACTACCATTTCCTTAAGAGCAGCCTGTGTTGAAATGTCAACGCAGTGTGCATAGTCAGGCTTGGATGTTCCTGCCAGGATTCCCTTATCTTCTCTAAACTGTCTTCTAACCTCTTCGATCATCTGATTTGCAGCCTTACCTACTGAGTTCATAGTAAGAGCTGAGAAGAGGAACGGCAGCATAGCGCCTACGAATACACCAACGATTACCATTGGGTTGAGAAGGCTGATAGTCTGAATCTTGGCAACCTGTGAGAATGATGCGAACAGAGCCAGTGCAGTAAGTGCAGCTGATCCGATGGCAAATCCCTTACCGATTGCAGCAGTTGTGTTACCAACAGCATCCAGCTTGTCAGTGATTTCTCTAACGTTTTCAGGAAGCTCTGACATTTCAGCGATACCGCCGGCATTGTCTGATACAGGACCGTAAGCGTCAACTGCAACTGTCATTCCTGTTGTTGAAAGCATACCTACTGCAGCAAGAGCAATACCGTAAAGTCCTGCTGTGATGTACGCGATGATGATTGCGATACAGATGCATACGATTGGCCATACAGTTGACATCATGCCAACTCCGAGACCGCTGATGATAGTAGTTGCTGAACCTGTCTGTGACTGTTCTGCAATCTTCTTAACTGATGCATAGTCGCCTGAAGTGTATATTTCTGTAATCTTACCAATAGCTGTACCTACAACCAGACCGGCAATGATTGCGATGGCATAGTTGAATGATCCAAGCATAGTCTTTGATAAGATGATAGTAGCAATGATTACAATTGCACTTGCAATGTAAGTACCCATGTTGAGAGCATTAGCAGGGTTGCCGCCTTCCTTGCCTCTAACGCACATGATACCGATTACTGAAGCAATGATACCGATTGCAGCAAGAATGAGCGGGAACAGTGCTGCTGTGCCTTCGCTGAATACGCCGGCTGAATTAACTGCAGCTACTGAAGCAAGTGTTACTGCTGAAATGATTGAACCAACATATGATTCGAACAGGTCGGAACCCATACCTGCAACGTCACCTACGTTGTCACCTACGTTGTCAGCAATTACAGCAGGGTTTCTTGGGTCATCCTCAGGGATACCTGCTTCAACCTTACCAACAAGGTCAGCACCAACGTCTGCAGCCTTAGTATAGATACCGCCGCCAACTCTTCCGAAGAGAGCCATTGATGAAGCTCCAAGTCCGAAGCCTGTTACACACTGTGTTACAGTGCCGAGGTCGAGAACGCAGATAATAATGCCAAGTCCGAAGAGTCCGAGACCTGAAACTGCAAGACCCATTACTGCACCTGATCTGAATGCAACCTTGAGAGCCTTGTTCATTCCTGATTCCATTGCAGCATTAGCAGTTCTAACGTTACCAAGTGTAGCAACCTTCATTCCGAAGAAACCTGCAAGCACTGAAAGGAGTGCACCGCATACATAAAGAATTGCTGTTACCCAGCTGATGAAGAATCCAATCAGCAGGAAGAGTACTGCGATTACGATTACCATAATCTTATACTCACGTTTAAGGAACGCCATTGCGCCCTCGGCAATGAAGCCTGAGATTTCCTTCATTCTGTCAGTACCTTCAGGAGCCTTGCCAATCCACGAAGCAAGTCCGACAGCTACTGCCAGTCCAATAATTGCTGCGACTACAGCAATAATTGCTAAAGTGTTCATGTTAAAAATACCTCCCTCTCATAATCCGTTGTATTAAAACAGACATGCCCTGTGTGATATCTGCATCAATACAGCATGACTACGAAAAAATAATAAATAATAAACAAAAATTAATTAACTAGTTAGTCAGCTTATATCCTGCGTCACCCGCGCTACTCAATTGCAACCAGCACAAGCGAGAGGACTATAAACAATACTGCGGTTACTGTTGAGATTTTACTCAGTATGCCTTCGTAGCCCTGACTCTTCTTCTTGCCGAAAAGCTGTTCAGCGCCGCCGCCGATTGAACCCGACAGCCCGTCACTGTTACTCGACTGAAGAAGTATGCTTATGATAAGTACTACACTGGCAACTGCAAGCATAATTTTTAAAGCTATACTCATAGATAACCCTCCTCTAAATTGTAACTAAAAAAGGATAACATAAAACCGTTGAAAAATCAACGGCTTTATTTATGTGGATTCAATTTTATTTATTTTTTATTACTTCTTAATGTTGTAGAAAGCATCATTGCCTGCGTACTGTGCGCCGGTGTCCAGAATTTCTTCCAGTCTGAGCAGCTGATTGTACTTGGCAATTCTGTCAGTTCTTGAAAGTGAACCTGTCTTGATCTGACCTGCATTAAGACCTACAACGATATCAGCGATTGTAGTATCTTCAGTTTCACCGCTTCTGTGTGATACTACTGCAGTGTATCCTGCCTTCTTTGCCATTTCGATGGCATCGAATGTTTCTGTCAGTGTACCGATCTGGTTAACCTTGATAAGGATTGAGTTTGCAATTCCTTTGGCAATACCTTCAGAAAGTCTTGCTGTATTTGTAACGAACAGGTCGTCTCCAACCAGCTGAACTCTGTCGCCCAGAGCATCAGTAAGCAGCTTCCAGCCGTCCCAGTCGTCTTCTGCAAGGCCGTCTTCGATGGAGATAACCGGATACTTGTCACAAAGTGAAGTCAGATATTCAACCATCTCTGCTGATGTTCTTGTAACACCTTCGCCTGTCAGCTTGTATACGTTCTCATCTGCATCATAGAATTCACTTGCAGCAACGTCCATTGCAATCTTTACATCGTCGCCAGGCTTGTATCCTGCCTTCTCGATTGCTTCGATGATTACCTGAATGGCTTCTTCGTTAGTTGCCAGGTTAGGAGCGAAACCGCCTTCATCGCCGACTGCAGTGTTCATTCCCTTGCCCTTGAGTACGCTCTTCAGGCTGTGGAATACCTCTGCACCCATTCTCAGAGCTTCTCTGAAAGTGTCTGCGCCTACAGGCATGATCATGAATTCCTGAATGTCAACAGTGTTGTCAGCATGTGAACCGCCGTTGAGGATATTCATCATTGGTGTAGGTAAAGTCTTGCCGTTAACTCCGCCAAGATACTGGAAGAGAGGGAGTCCAACTGAATCTGCAGCTGCTCTTGCCACTGCCATTGAAACGCCCAGAATAGCGTTAGCTCCAAGTCTTCCCTTGTTTGGTGTTCCATCAAGTTCAATGAGGAACTTATCGATGCCAACCTGATCGAATGCTTCCCATCCGATGATTTCGTCGGCGATAATTTCATTTACATTTTCTACAGCCTTGAGAGTTCCCTTGCCAAGGTATCTTGACTTGTCTCCGTCTCTCAGCTCTACAGCTTCGTGCACACCTGTTGATGCACCTGAAGGAACGATGGCCCTTCCAAGTGAGCCGTCATCCAGCAGGACTTCAACCTCAACTGTAGGATTGCCTCTTGAATCCAGAACCTCTCTTGCAATTACATCTTCAATAAATGCCATTGTCTTGCCTCCTAAACAGTATATTTCAATTCCCTAAGTGTTAAAAGTTAATGATTGCCATGAAATCTTCTGCCTTAAGACTTGCACCTCCAACCAGCGCACCGTCGATTTCAGGCTGATTCATGATTTCTGTAGCATTGGCAGGTTTAACGCTTCCGCCGTACTGAATGATTACTTCATCAGCAACGTCTTCGCTGTAAAGATCTTCAACTGACTTTCTGATTACAGCGCACATTTCCTCTGCCTGCTCAGGTGTGGCAGTTCTGCCTGTTCCTATTGCCCAGATCGGTTCGTATGCAATTACCAGCTTCTTAACATCGTCAGCTGCTATGCCTTCCAGGTCTGCTTTAACCTGACCCTTTACGATATCTTCAGCCTTGCCTGCATCTCTCTCTTCAAGGCTCTCTCCTACACAGAGGATAGGTGTGATAGGCCCCTGGAAAAGTTTCTTCAGCTTCAGGTTGCATGTTTCATCAGTTTCACCGAAGTACTGTCTTCTTTCTGAATGCCCAACAATGCAGAAGTCTACGCCGATTTCCTCCAGCATTGCTGCAGATACTTCACCTGTGAACGCGCCTTCATCTGCGAAATGAACGTTCTGCGCACCGACCATAATGTCAGTGTCCTTAAATGCATCTACAAGCAGATCCAGATTCGTGAAAGGGGCGCAGATGGCCGCTCTGATATCTGTGTCCTTGTAGAGCTCCCTGAACTCTTCAGCAAAAGCCTTGGCTTCAGCCTTTGTCTTGAACATTTTCCAGTTTCCTGCGATAAGTGGTACTCTCATAATCATTTTTCCTCCAAACAGACTATTCCAGGCAGCTCTTTTCCCTCCAGGAACTCGAGTGAAGCTCCGCCACCTGTTGAAATATGTGTCATTTTATCTGCAACGCCGAACTGTTCAACAGCCGCCGCTGAATCACCGCCACCAATGATGGTGACAGCGTCAGAATCTGCCAGAGCCTGGGCAATCGCCTTCGTGCCTCCCTCGAAGTTAGGCATTTCAAATACACCGCAAGGTCCGTTCCATACTACCGTCTTGGCCTTGGCAATAACGTCTGAATATAGTTCTACAGTCTTAGGTCCTATGTCCATGCCCATATAGCCGTCGGCCATTGCTGTGCTGTCACATACGATCTTCTCACTGTCGTTGCTGAATTCCCTGGCACATACCGAATCAACAGGAATCATCAGGTTAACTCCGTCATGTCTTGCCTGTGCCAGCAGTTCTCCTGCCAGATCAATGCTCTCTTCATCGAGAAGGGATGTTCCGATATCGTAGCCCATGGCCTTGATAAACGTGTAAGTCATGCCGCCTCCGATAAGCAGAGTGTCAACTTTTTTCATGAGGTTCTTGATTACAGGAATCTTATCTCCAACCTTGGCGCCGCCCATGATTGCTACAAACGGTCTTTCAGGCTCTTCCAGAGCATCACCCAGGAACTTGACTTCCTTCTCAATGAGGAATCCTGAAACAGCAGGCATGTATGCTGCCAGTCCTGCTGTGGAGCAGTGTGCTCTGTGCGCTGTTCCGAATGCATCGTTGACAAAAATTTCGCCGAGTGCCGCCAGCTGTCCTGTGAACGGTTCTTCGTTCTTGGTTTCTTCCTTCCTGTATCTTACGTTTTCAAGAAGCATTACCTGGCCCGGCTTGAGAGCTGCCGCCGCCGCTTCAACTCCGGCATCGACAACCACATCCGACTGAGCGAAGATTATCTCCTGACCCAGCAGTTTCTGCAGTCTTTCTGCCACAGGCTTAAGTGTAAACTCAGGCTTAGGCTCGCCCTTAGGTCTTCCCATGTGGGACATCAGTATTACTGCAGCATTGTTTTCAATCAGATATCTGATTGTCGGAAGTGCGGAAGTGATTCTGATATCATCAGTAATTTCGCCGTTCTGCATAGGCACGTTGAAATCACATCTGACCAGGACTTTCTTTCCTGAGACATCAATGTCTCTAATCGTCTTTTTCATCTGAATCTCCTTTCTTTACTAACTGCGGTCTGCGGACTTCCATCACAGACCTGAAATCATTTTTATACATCAACTATGCGTTATCAACTGAGTACATGTACCTTATCAGCTCCAGCACCTTAGTTGAATAACCATATTCGTTGTCATAGAACGCAATCAGCTTGAAGAATCTGTCGTTAAGCTGGATACCTTCTCTAGCATCAAAAATTGATGTATGAGGATCACCGATGAAGTCACTTGATACAACCTCATCATCAACGAACTCGATAACACCTGCCAGGTCTCCGTATTCTGAAGCCTCTTTGATCTTGTTGCAGATTTCTCCGTAGCTTGCTGAAGTCTTCAGCTGAATGTTCAGGTCAATTACAGATACATCGTTTGTAGGAACTCTGTATGAGATACCTGTCATCTTGCCGTTAAGTGAAGGAATTACAAGTCCTACCGCCTTGGCAGCGCCTGTTGATGAAGGTATGATGTTGCCGAATGCAGATCTGCCTGTTCTCCAGTCCTTAAGTGACCTGGCATCTACTACCTTCTGCTTGGCAGTTGCTGCATGAATAGTAGACATGAGACCCTGCTCGATGCCCCAGTTATCCTCAACAACTTTGCAAAGCGGTGCCAGACAGTTGGTTGTACATGATGCGTTTGAAACGATGTTCATTTCCTTCTTGTACTCTCTGTGGTTAACACCCATTACGAATGTAGGCGTGCCCTTGTCTTTGGCAGGCGCTGTAATGATTACCTTCTTGGCGCCCTGGTCGATGTGAACCTGAGCCTTCTCTGTTGTATTGTATGCGCCTGTACCTTCAACGATGTACTCTGCTCCGCATTCCGACCACGGAATGTTGGCAGCCAGACTCTCACTGTACACAGGCACTCTCTTACCGTCTATTACAAGGCCTTCCTCATAAACCTTGACTTCCCTTGGGAAACGACCGAATACTGTATCATACTTAAGCATGTATGCCATATACTCGAGATCTGCGTTTCTGACATTGATTCCTGCGATTTCAATGTCCGGCATATCCATTGCCGCACGAATACAAACACGCGAAATACGTCCAAATCCGCTGATACCAACCTTAATTCCCATTTTAAGCCTCCTAGAATGAAAAATAATAAATAATGAATAACAATTGAATAACTACTTAGGCTGTCCGTCCTCATCAGACAGCTATATCAACCCTTGCGGGATTAATACCTTCTACGTTTGGAAGATGAAGGGATGTTAAGCTCATCTCTGTATTTGGCTACTGTTCGTCTTGAAATGCTTATTCCCCTGTCTTTGAGCAGTCCCACCATCTCCTGGTCGCTGAGCGGTTTGCTCTGATCTTCTCCTGCCACCAGTTCTCGAATGAACTCCTTGACACTGTTTGACGATATGTCATCGCCGTCGCTGCCCTGTACTCCGGAAGAGAAAAAGTGCTTGATTTCAAACATGCCTCTCGGGCTCTGCATGTACTTGCCGTTAATAGACCTGGACACAGTTGATTCATGAATGCCCAGCCTGTCTGCAATTACGTGCAGTGTCAGCGGCTTCATGTATTTAGGTCCTTTTTCAAAGAACTCTTCCTGATATTTGACAACTTCCGAAACCACATTATAAATTGTACTCTTTCTCTGATTAATGCTCTTGATAAGCCAGAGTGCCGAGTTTATCTTGTCCTGAAGATACTCAGAAAGTTCCTCATCATTCTCTGCCTGGTTCAGCAGGGAACTGTAATAGGAACTGATTGTCAGCTGCGGCAGGCTTCCCTCATTGGTCACTACTGTGTACACACCTTCAATCTTTTCTACGAAAACGTCCGGCGTGATGTATCTTGTGTCCGATGATGATATGTACTCTCTGCCCGGCTTCGGCTCAAGTGTTCTGATCATGTCCAGCATAGCCTGAACTTCCTGTTTGCTAAGGCCCAGCGCCTTGGATATCGGACCGATTCTGTTGGTTCCTATATCTTCGAAATAATCCTGGATGATTGTCGCAAATTCATCATTATACAGTCCCATCTGCTTCAGCTGGATTGTAATGCACTCTCTAATGTCGCGCGCACCTACACCCATCGGATCCATGGCCTGTATTAACCTGAGAGCTTTCTCGGCAGCCTTCATGCAGGTGCCGCTCTCCTGTGCCACTTCTTCAAGCGGCATCCCAAGATATCCGTTATCATCCAGAGCCTCGATTATATACTCACCTGCTTTGAGAACTTCCTCTCTGTCTGTGGCAACCTGCAGCTGAAACATCAGATAGTCTGCCAGAGTTTCTTCTGATGCCACGTAACTCTCGTAGGAATGATCCTCCTCCGGGTCAGCTCTGTAGTTGTCCTTACCGTAGCTGATATCATCATACTGCTTCTGCCTGATGATTTCCTTCCAGTCAATCTCCTTGTCACCGGAAGCTTCCTTACCGTCATCCGGCTCCTCCCACAGCGGATCCTTCTCCTGCTCCTTGCCTGCTGCATCTTCACCGGACTCCGGTTCCTTCTCTATAACAGGATTAACCAGCAGCTGCTCCTCGACGAAAGCATCAAGTTCCTGTGTATTGAACTGCAGAATCTTGATGGCCTGAATCAGTTCAGGTGTCATGACCAGCTTCTGAGTTTGTTCAATTGTCAAGTCAAAACCTAAACCAATTCCCATGGCAAAACACCTCATTTTCATTATAGCACAAAAGCCATCTGTTTCATTACATATTTCACATAATGATTACTTGAGTGCAGGGAATCCCTGCTGTCTCAAGGCCTCAAAAAGTATTATGTTTACAGAATTGGCAAGGTTGAGCGACCTGAGTCTTGTGTCGCTGCTCATAGGTATTCTGACTGCATTTGCTTCGTGTGCCGCAATGAAATCACGCGGCAGTCCGGCAGTCTCTCTGCCAAAAAGAATCATGTCTTCATCTTCGTAGGATACATCTGTATATACATGTCCGCCTTTGGTTGTTGCCAGGTACATTCTGCGCCCCTCATGTTCTTTCATGAAACTCTCCAGGTTCTCATGCACTCTGACATCAACATACTGCCAGTAATCAAGGCCTGCCCTCTTAAGGCTTCTGTCATCAATACTGAACCCAAGCGGTTTGACAAGATGCAGCACAGTACCCGTTGCTGCACAAGTTCGAGCTATGTTTCCTGTGTTTGGTGGAATTTCAGGCTCCACCAGAACCACATGCATTGCCATACCTGTTCCCTCCCATACTTACATCTTTTCTCATTGTACTTTATGGGTAAAAAAAGTCAACCGACTGCCTTGCCCAATTAGTCAACTCTTCTTCCAAAAACAGCAAGACAAAATTAGCTATTTGGTATATAATCAATGCATATTTGATAATATGGAGGAAAATCGTTATGAAGACAATCAAAATCGGCCTTCTCGGAATGGGTAATATAGGTACCGGCACTTATAAAGCTCTGGAAATGAACAGAGAAGAAATCGAAGCTAATGTTAACGCCAAGGTCGAAATCGTAAAGATTCTCGAGAAAGACGTAGATAGAGATAGAGGAATTGAAGTTCCAGCAGAAAAGTTCACCCAGAATCCTGATGACATTTTCACAGACCCTGAAATTGACATCGTTATCGAACTTCTCGGAGGAGTTGAACCTGCAGCAACTTTCATTGAAACTGCCATGAATAACGGCAAGCATGTTGTAACAGCAAACAAGGCTGCTGTTGCTGCCAACTACCCTAGACTCACTGAATGCGCTAAGAGAAACAACGTAATGTTCAATTTTGAAGCCAGTGTAGGCGGTGCAATTCCTATTCTGACTTCACTGAAGAATACAACCAGAGCAAACAAGTATACTGAAGTTCTGGGCATCGTTAATGGTACAACCAACTACATTCTTCACATGATGGGAACTGAAGGCATATCCTACGAGGAAGCACTCAAGGACGCGCAGGCAAAGGGCTTCGCAGAAGCCGACCCTACTGCTGACGTAGAAGGTATCGATGCTGCTAACAAACTGAGCATTCTTATCGCTCTCATGTT
>JALEUQ010000136.1 GCA_022780965.1 Clostridiales bacterium | reverse complement strand
CATTCTTCCTGCTATGAGACTTCCACTGAACTCAGTAATGCTTCTGGCTCTAGTATTGTAAAAAAAGTCATCGCTCTCCATATATAGATCTTTGTCCAGGAGTACATCGTACTCGGCAATTTTGTCAACATTCGCCAATGCGCTGATTTCAGAATAATCATCGACGGTAAACTGCGACTTATCCTCCTTTTTCAACACTATTCTGTCCAGACGAAGATTGTTGAAATATGAATTGTATCCCAGATTCTCAGCCGTTTCCTTCTGAGAAAGGTACGAGGTGTATTCCGAGGTTACAGCAACCAGCATAAACATGAACACAATGAATAGCAGCACAAATTTAGGAATTACATTGAATGTATTCCTGATCCCAAGTCTAAGCTTGTTTATGCCGGACATACTGCCTGTTCCGGCAGCGGCGTTCTTCGCTACACTGCGCCCGGATGTGCTTGTTTCCGAAATTGTGCCGGCCCCTTCATCTGCGGCAGTCTCCTCAAGAACCATCTCCACGTTATCCTTCAGTTTCACATCCTCAGCTATCTTGCCGTCATGCATTTTGATTCTTCGGGTAGCATAATCCTTGAATTGTTCATAATTGTGAGTTACAACAATTACCAGCTTGTTTTCTGCGATTTCGCTTAACAGCTTCACAATCTCCATTGCGCTGCTGCTGTCCAGATTGCCCGTTGGCTCATCAGCTACAATTATGTCAGTTTCCTTGGCCAGAGCTCTGGCAATGGCAACGCGCTGCTTCTGTCCTCCGCTAAGCTTGCTTACTTTGGTCCCGGCAAATTTCTCAAGACCCACTCTGTTCAGAATCTCTTTGACTCTGGTCTTTACCTGTGACCTTTTGAACCCGTTTATTAATAATATAAGCTCCACATTCTGGTAAACAGTATAACTGTTTACCAGGTTGAAGCTCTGAAAAATGTTGCCTATATATTTCTTCCTGTACTCGACGAAATCCTTCTCCATGAAGTGGCTGGTCTCCCTGCCGTCGATGTACATTTCACCTTCTTCATAGGTGTCAATTCCGGAAATAACGTTAAGCAGTGTGCTCTTGCCGCTACCCGATTCACCGGTAATTACAACGAACTCGCCAAGATCGAAATGAAGATTGACCTTGGTCATTCCTGTTGCTATTATCCCCTTCTTGTAATAGAACTTGGATACATTCTTAAGACTTATCATAGTATAGATGTCCCTTTCTCCATCCTGCGTCTTCCTGCATAAATGTCATCTACGATTTCCCAGATAACCTCATGCTCAGAGAAATGATGACGCACCCCTTCAATCTCAATATATGTTTCATGGCCCTTGCCCAGCAGAATTATCATGTCTCCCGGCTCTGCATTAGTAATGGCATAAGCTATTGCCTCCTTGCGATCGTCAATCTCGATGTATTCACCGTCGTAAATCGCAAGGCCCTCCTTGATATCCTCATTTATGGCTCTCAGACTCTCGAATCTGGGATTGTCCATGGTCAGTATGCAAAGGTCTGCAAGTTTACCGGCAACTTCACCGATATCATATCTTCTCACCTTAGATCTGTTGCCCCCGCATCCGAATACCGCCACAAGTCTGTGCGGATTGTATTCTCTGAGAGTCTTGAGCACGCTTCTTGTGCTGAGAGCATTGTGTGCGTAATCTATTATTACACTGAATTCATCTGAAACAGGTATAAGTTCGACTCTCCCCTTCACCTGCGCGTCAGACAGACCCTGAAGTATTGCTCCTTCATCCACATTTATCAGCTTACATATTGCAATTGTAGTCAAAGCGTTGTAAACACTGAATTTACCCGGAATATGCGTAACCGCCTGTCCCTCCATCATACCGTGGGCAGCAAATGACATTCCCAGCTTGCCGCCTTCTCTGATGAACTCGATATCTGAAGCAGTAAGGTCCGCCTCCTTATCCAGAGAAATTGTCACGATGTCACAGGTGCATCCTTCCATAATTGCCTGAACGTGTCCGTCGTCAATGTTGAAGATTCCCGTTCTGCACTGTCTGAACAGCATTTTTTTGCATTTCAGATAATCATCGAAATCGGGATGCTCCGCAGGTCCTATATGGTCAGGTGACAGATTCGTAAATACTCCGTAGTCAAACTGAATTCCGGCGGTTCTGTCAAACTTAAGTCCCTGAGAACTTACTTCCATTACAAGATGTGTGCATCCTGCCTCCACCATCTTCGCCATTGCTTTGTGAATCTCGTATGATTCAGGCGTAGTGTTTCTGGCAGGTGTAGATTCTTCGCCTATTACAGTTGCTATGGTTCCTATCAGCCCTGATTTTATTCCCGCCTTGGTCAGTACATCCTGAATGATGAATGTAGTCGTTGTCTTGCCCTTGGTTCCTGTAAGCCCTATGGTTGTCAGTTTGCGTGCCGGGTAATCAAAAAATGCGGCTGACATGTATGCCAGTGCACGTCTTGCGTTCTCCACGAGGATTATTGTGATACAGTCAAGATTAACATCCTCAGCAAACTGATTCAGCGCTTCAATGCTCTGAATGACAATAACCGATGCTCCCTTGCCAGCGGCATCAGGAATATATTTGTGTCCGTCCGTAACAGCTCCTACCATACATACAAACATGGTTCCGGGTGCAACCTTGCGCGAGTCGTAGATAATGTCTCTTACCTCAGCATCCATGCTGCCCTGCACCAGTTCAAACTCTATATCATTGCATATTTTATTTAATTTCATTGTTAACCTCTATTTCATCTGCATTGCTATGAACATAATACCACATATAGTGTCAAAAGCATATAAAAAAGAGCCGTCATTAGTCTGACCGCTCTCTTTGGGCAAATTGCAATGCTGACAGCATCTGTATATCTCTATAATTTTTATAACATTTATCGCTGCGTTAAAGTCAACATTTTTTTATCGGGTTTTTACTCTTTTGGATTTACTCCAGGATGAATAATATGTTATACCATTAACTTTTTTGTACGTCCTAATGCGAACATAGTAATACTTCTTCCGTGTTAGTTTGTTTACCTTCTTGGTATTGTACCTGCTTTGTCTGTATTTGGATTTACTGTTCTTGAAATTGCTGTATCTGGAGTACTGTATCTGATATCCGTCAGTCTGCGTTGTACGCTTGTACCAGTATACCCTGAATCCGCGATATCGCCGTTTAACTGTTTTAAGACTTGTTCCCTTGGGATTTATTCTGAAGGTTCTTTTAATGGAACCTTCATAGATTCCAGCGCCTGTTACCGTGACAGAGGCCGTTCCCACCTTAGTATTGCCGGAATATTTAACCGTATAATCTTTACCTTGCGTCAAAGTTCCCACCTTGACAGAAGGGTATTTTGCTTTACCGCTGTATGTACATGATGTATATCCGAGACTAATGGTTTCATCACTGATACTGTATTTCAGGTCTTCCCCTTTGAACGTTCTCATTGCATACACATATGCAGCTCTGCAGTCCAGTGCTCCTGAGCTTCCCGTCTTATCACCCCTGTCGTTCGCACTTTTGTTCACAGGTCTTGCCGTGTTCATGATGCTCTCCACAGCCTGATCCGCAGTCAGTACCGGATTTCCTGCCCAAAGCAGTGCCAGTGCTCCGGAAACAACGGGAGCAGCAAAGGATGTTCCCGATGCAGTACCGTATTCTCCACCCTTCATAGTTGAAATAATATCTTTGCCGGGAGCACTAATATCTTTTTCTTTGTTGTAATCAGAATATACAACATTGGTGCCATCTTTGTTCAATGCTGTGACAGCAACACACTCTTCATAATCTGCCGGATATACGTTATCAGTTCTTGGGTATGATGCATATACTCCGTTTCCTCCGGCACATACCGTTATGATATTATAGTTTTCTCTCAGTCTTCTGATGCATTCACGAAATGCCGGGTCAGTATCTTCATACTGTCCGCTGCTTATATTGATAACACGAAGATTATCTGCCTGTCCTGTACTGACAAGCTCCTCCAGATACGAAAGTGCCGATATCATGGATGCTGTCGAAGCTCTGAATCCTGCAGATGTCTTCTCAAACACATTAAGTGCGATTATTTCCGCATTATACGAGGTTCCTGCGATTCCCATGCTGTTATCCGCAACTGCTGAGATAACTCCCGCAACCATGGTACCGTGACCGGAAGCATCATCTAGAGTGCCCACAATGGCTCTGCTGTGCTCCATGTCTATGTTAGCAGCAAGATCCGGATGATCAGTGTCTATGCCTGTATCAATTACAGCCACCGACACCTTGCCTTCACTCCTGGTCAAATCCCATGCGGAAGCTATATTGGCACCTCGTGCCGATCCGTTGGCCGACCAGGAATTCAGATAGTACTGGGAAGACAGTTCCGTATCGCTTACAGTGCCGAGAGGCTGTATTTCTCCACTGCCGGCGTTGTCGAGAGACTGCATGTCTTCGTCGCATACCTGATAATAATAGTTCTTCTGGACATAAGCCACATCATCTTGTTCTTCAATTGCCTCAATTGCATCGTTTATGTCCTGCTTGGAGTCCAGTTCCACCTGGAGCATTGCACCTTCATATGCGGTGCTCCCTGTTACAAACTCGCCTCCATCCACAGATATGTCTGCATCTTCAGACAGCTGTTCAGCAGTGCTGTCTGCCAGCTTGTCAACTCCCCTGCTCTGTTCATCTTCACCTTCTGCGAAATCAGTACGCTCCAGTTTCTGTGTGCAGTCTGACTCTTTGTCATATACAACCAGAAGCTGATTGTCAGCATAATTGTTATCTTCGCTTTTTTCTTCACCAAATGACGCAGCCGGCATCATGGTCGCTGCCATTACTGCCGAAACAATTGCTGCGAGCA
>JALEUQ010000120.1 GCA_022780965.1 Clostridiales bacterium | reverse complement strand
TATGATTTCGGTGACAGAAGAGCAGCCAAGAGACTTGACAGATCAAATCAGATGGCAATGACTGCCGCTAGAGAAGCATATGCTGACGCAGGTCTTGTATGCGGCAAGGACGATGATCCTGAAACATACAATGTGGATCCTAACAGATTCGGTGTATATGGAAGTTCAGGTATCGGCGGTATCGGCACTTTTGAGAATGAAGTTGTTAAGTGCGTTGAGAAGGGCAACATGAACAGAGGATCGGCAATGCTGGTTCCAATGATGATGCCTAATGCAATCGCAGGAAACATTTCCATGGACCTGAATGCCAAGGGGCCGAGCATGTGCATTTCATCAGCATGCGCTACAGGAACTCATTCAATCGGGGAAGCTTTCAGAAACATTAAATACGGTTACAGCGATGTAATCACGGCAGGTTCAGCAGAATCTGTTCTTTCACCTGTTGCATACTCAGGTTTCGCCAACATGACTGCAATGGCATCAACTGACAATCCTGACAGAGCGTCCATTCCTTTTGATGCTGACAGAAACGGATTTGTTCTCGGCGAAGGTGCAGGCTTCATCGTACTGGAAGAACTGGAGCACGCGCTGGCAAGAGGAGCCAAGATTTACGGTGAAATGGTAGGATACGGAGCATCATCAGATGCATATCACATTACAATGCCTGAACCGGAAGGCGAGGGTGCAGCAAGATGCATGCAGCTGGCGCTTGAAGAAGCAGGAATTAACGCCGATGAAATCAGCTACATCAATGCTCACGGCACAAGCACACCGTACAATGACAAGTTCGAAACTGCCGCAGTCAAAAAGGTGTTCGGCGAAAACACCAAGGTGCCTATGAGTTCAACCAAGAGTATGACAGGTCATCTGCTGGGCGGTGCAGGCGGTCTTGAAGCAGTAATCTGCACTAAGGCAATGGTTGAAGGTTACATTCCTCCAACAGTAGGCCTGAAGAATCCGGATCCTGAACTTGACCTGGATTATGTGCCTAATCAGGGAAGAAATGCGGATCTCGAGTATGTAATGTCAAACTCACTGGGATTCGGCGGACATAACGGATCAATCATTTTTAAAAAATATGAAGATTAGTCTCATTTGAGAGAAAGGGAAGAATAATGCTTTTAAATAAAGACCAGATTAAAGAAATTATCCCTCACAGGGAACCGTTCATCCTGGTTGACGAAGTAGAAGAGATGGTACCGGGCGAGTCAATTGTTGCATACAAGCACGTTGAAGCTGACGAGTATTACTTCCAGGGACATTTTCCAGGTAATCCGATTATGCCGGGAGTGCTTCAGGTGGAATCTCTGGCACAGGCCGGAGCAGTAGCAGTTCTCAGCATGCCTGAGCACAGAGGCAAGCTGGCAGTTTTCGCAGCTATCAAAAATGCGAAATTCAAGAGAATTGTAAGACCGGGAGATACACTCAAGCTGGAAGTGCAGCTTGAAAGACTCAGGTCATCATCAGGAACAGGAATATGCCAGGCGACCGTTGACGGAGAGCTGGCATGCAAATGCGAAATCATGTTCGCGTTCAGCAAGCAGGATGCTGAATAGATATAACTTTAGCTGATACGTGGAGCAGGAAGATGGATAAGGACATCAGGAAAATTAATGACATAATGGTTGATATTTTCTCTCTTGTCGAGCTGCTTGAAGAGGAATCCGTTAAGGGTTCCTCTTTTGAGAATCTGTCGCTCAAAGAAGTACATACCCTTGTTGCAGTAGGAAGCGGCAGACCCAAGACGATGACAAATGTGGCAACGACTCTGGGTATTAGCGTCAGCACCCTCACGACAGCTGTAAACAAGCTGGTCAAAAAGGGTTATATGGAAAGATTCAGAGACGAGAATGATAAGCGAATTGTCAGGCTTTCTCTGACAGAGAACGGCAGAACAGTAATCAGAAAGCATGAAGAATACCACGACCAGGTAGTGGGCGAGGCGCTGAGACGACTGAGCAAGAATGAGAGAAACAGACTGGAGCGTGTTCTTACAGAAATAGAGCGTTTCCTCATGCTCAAGGCTGCAGGTTCAGAGCGCAGGACACAGCTGATGATGGAGCCGCTCACCATAGGTGCTCACACTTTGCCGGTGCCCATTGTGCAGGCAGGAATGGGAATAGGAATTGCTGGAGAAAATCTGGCGTCGGCAGTGGCAATCAATGGCGGCCTGGGGCTCATTGCGCTGACTGATATCGGTTTCGATGAACCTGATTTTGATGCGAATCCTGTAGCTGCAAACAAGCGTGCAATCAGAAAAAAGGTGAGCGCA
>JALEUQ010000118.1 GCA_022780965.1 Clostridiales bacterium | reverse complement strand
CAGCTTATCTCCGAGACCATTATCTATGGCAGCCTGAGTAACAAAAACTTTGTTGTATCTATTTACACAGTTTCCGAATGCAGAGTACTGTTTTCTGTAGAATACAGGCTGTGTCCATTCTGTCGATGCATTAGTATCGCCTGTGTGGGAATACACAACAGCTCCGCACTTGTATACCATTCGTACTTTGGCACCGAAGAATTTAGGGTCCCAAACTACCAGATCGGCCAGCTTGCCGGGTTCGATAGAACCAACATAATCATTAATGCCCATCGCAATAGCCGGATTTATTGTGTACTTAGCAATGTATCTAAGAACTCTCTCGTTATCGTTGCCATCATGATCTTCAGGGAGCGGGCCGCGCTGCTTCTTCATTTTTGAAGCAAGCTGCCACAGTCTAAGAACAGATTCACCGATTCTTCCCATACCCTGCGAGTCAGATCCCATGATGCTGATTGCGCCCATATCATGGAGGATATCTTCGGCTGCAATGGTTTCACCCCTTACCCTTGAAGCTGCGAAAGCAACATCTTCAGGAATCTTCGGATTCAAGTCATGGGCAGGGAAAATCATTTGGAAGTGCTCAGACACAGTATTCACAGTGTATGGGTTAGTAGGATTGGTTGAAGCTGGCAGAACATTAAGTTCGCCAACAACTTTCATAATATCCGGGGCATGTCCGCCACCTGCACCTTCTGAGTGATATGTGTGAATTGTTCTGCCTCCAAAAGCATCGATTGTAGATTCCACGAAGCCGCTTTCATTGAGTGTATCAGTGTGGATCTGAACCTGAAAATCATACTTGTCAGCTACGTCAAGGCAGTTTCTAATAACTTCAGGTGTTGCTCCATAATCCTCGTGAATTTTCATGCCGATAGCACCATTGAGTGCCTGCTCGGCAATGCTGCCCGGAAGTGAAGAGTTTCCTCTCCCCAGGAATCCAACGTTGATTGGAATGTCTTCATGAGCCTCAATAATCTGCTGCAGATGCCATGGACCAGGGGATTCGATTGATATTGTCTTGGAGCCGTTACCGCCGCCAATCATTGTTGTAATACCGTTTGACAGCGCATGTAAATGCTGGTCGGGTGAGTTGAAATGTATATGCGTATCTATGCCTCCGGCCGTTACGATATCCCCTGCAAGAGATACGACTTCTGTGTTTCCGCCAACTATCATTCCTGGAGTGATGTCCATTGTATAAGGATTCCCGCATTTGCCGATTCCAACTATTTTGCCATCTTTAACTCCGATATCAGCTTTAATAATACCCAGCACAGGATCTATGATTGTAGCATTAGTAAATGCCACGTCAAGAACGCCTTCTTCAGAAGTCATGCCGGGAGTCATTCCCATGCCGTCTCTGAATGATTTGCCGCCGCCTGAAATAAGTTCATCACCATAGGAGTCGGCATTGTAATCCTTCTCGATTTCTATTATCAGACCTGTATCAGCCAGGTGAATTTTGTCGCCTGCTGTTGGACCACATATGTCGGCATAGCCTTTTCTTGATATTTCATAAGCCATTAGTATATTTCCTTTCCTTTCGCAATTGCTGCTTCTTTTATGGCAGGATCGTCTAATTCGCCCATAACGAGACCGTGAAAGCCGTACAACCTGCGTTCTCCTTTGAAATTCACCAGTTTGACGCTTTTTTCCACTCCAGGTTCAAATCTTGTAGCAGTGCCTGAAGGAATATCAAGGTGCATTCCATATGCCTTTTCTCTGTCAAACTTAAGGGCGGGATTTGCTTCGAAAAAATGGTAGTGTGAGCATACCTGAATGGTTCTGTCGCCGGAATTGCGAACAAGTATTTCTACGCACTCACTGTTTTCGTTAAGGATGATAGGATCATCTTTGAATATTATTTCTCCAACTTTGTAACTCATATGTTTCTCCTTGAATCAACTTAGTAATTCATCGAAATTAACTCCTCAAACGGGATGCCTTCAGAACGTCGTTCAAGTCTAATTGGATCCGGAATGGATATCAGTTTGTTTCCGTCAGGGAATAATGCCTCCAGATCAATGCAAGGCAGAAGGGCAACAGTTCCCTCCATTACATCTTCTTCGGTTATTATTCTTGAGCCGACATCCATCAGTTCGGAGAGTGACCATCTGCCATCTCTGGCTCTTTCAAGCATCTCATCGCATATTATTGCAGTTGCTTCGACGTAGTTCAGCTTAAGGCCCCTTTTCCACCTGCGCCTTGATATTTCAGCGATGCTGAAAATCATAAGACGTTCCTGTTCGTACTGTGTTAGCTTCATTAACTTCTCCTTTCTTTTATGCCGGGCGTCGCTCATACACAATATTACCTGACATTATCGTAATATCGACTTTGCCGCTTTGCCAATCGTCAACCGGCGAAGTAAACAGATTTCTGTCCAGGATGACGATATCTGCGAATTTACCTTCTTCCAAAGTTCCAAGCTCATTTTCTCTGGCAACAGCATAAGCGCTGCCCCAGGTATAACCTCTTAATACATCGTACAGCGTCAACTTCTGTGAAGGATTCCATCCACCTTCGGGTTGTCCATCGTTGTGAAGACGGGTTACGCCTCTGTATATCTGCAGGAACGGATTAGGATCCATAACAGGACAGTCGCTTCCAAGCGCCAGCACACCGATTGAATCAAGCATGTCTTTGAAAGCCCAAGTGGTGCCTGCACGTTCTGCGCCGAGAGTTTCCAGATATGGATTGTCAGCAAACTTTTCGGTCATTCCAATAGCATCCGGCTGAATGGAAGGGACAATTCCAAGCTCACCCATGCGCCTGATATCTTCAGGATCGGCTAGTTCACAATGCTCGATTGCATGGCGACATTCGTTTTTGCCATACATCTTTATTGCTTTCTCGTAATAATTAACACCCAGCTGAAGGGAACGGTCTCCGCATGAATGGAGTTTTATTGAGAAACCTCTCCTGTGAGCTTCGGGAATTGCTGCCTCAATAGAGTCAAGGTCATTAAGACAAATGCCGTATTCGCCGGGAAGGTCAGCATATTCATCAAGAAGCAGACCGGTATGATTTGTTGGAACACCGTCAATGAACTGCTTTAAATGTGAGACTCTGATATTGTCGCTGTAATACTTATCTCGCCATTGTTCAGCCTGATCCAAGTCACCTAGAAGATCAGGTGCAACATGGATTCTTATTGAAAGCTCGTTATTTATGTCCATATCATTGTAAACATCAAGGGAACCCATATTACCGTGAAAATATGGCTGGACATCAGTAACAGAAGTAATACCGTAAGCATTCGCATAGTTCATGAATGCTTTAATAAGATTGCGTTCCTGCTCCGGAGTAAAATCCATGGCAATTCTGGTCACAAGACCTGTCGCTGCTTCGTGTAGAACGCCGGTAGGAATGCCGTTTTCATCACGTTCTATTCGGCCGCCGAAAGGGTCCGGGGTGTTTTCATCAATGCCGCAGATTTCCAAAGCTTTGCTGTTAACCCAGGCGCCATGTGCTTCCCAGTTCAGCAGGAATACGGGCTTGTCAGGGAAGTACTTGTCAAGACTTGCCTTCGTAGGAAGAACTTTGTTATCCCAGAACACATGGTACCAGCAGAACCCATAAATCCAATCAGTTTCAGAAGGATGAGATTTCTCGGCATCTACTACCATTTGGACTGCCTCTTCCTCTGATTTAGCGGAGAGAAGATTGACATACACCTGGAATAATCCTGCCATAATAAGATGCACGTGATTGTCGTGGAAGCCTGGAGTAACAAGTCGATCACCGGCATCTATTATTTTCTTTGCTGATTCCAGCACAGTATCGGGCACGTCGCCCTGACTTACTGCCGAAATCTTATCGCCATCAACACATACATATCCTTTGAATGGAGTTTTTTTAACACTGTCAAATATATTATTTCCTCTAACTAACAAATCTATAGCCATTGAGATATCCTCCATTAATTGATTGATTCCTGACCTCCGAAGAGGCCAGGAATTAAAAATAAATAATGCAATTAAGTATTAAAGAGCTATTCCCAGAACAAGGAATATTACACAGCTTAGCCCGAAGTTTACCATGAACAGAGGCGAGCATGTGCGGGCGTATTCGGAGTTTTTGATTTGAGTGGCCATGCAGACTACTGTAGCACAGTCACTGAAGAAACAGATCTGGCTTCCGAATATTGTGGCAGAAATAAGCGCACCGCTTGCAAGGTATAAGTTTACTCCGAGTACCGAAGCAAGTGGAAGCACGATAGGGAATGCTATAGCTGCAAGACCCCAGAATGAACCCGTACCGAATGCAAGTGCGGAGATAATAATGAATACAATAAGCGGGAACAGAGTTGGACTCAGGAAATCCTTGGTAGATTCAATTACCCATGGTGTAAGTCCCAGTCTTTCAAGTGCTGTCTGAAGGAAAAATGCGCAAGTAACCAGAACAACACCAGGCATCATGTCCTTAAGTCCATCCATGAATGACTCGCAGATATCCAACGGCTTCATCAGACGCTGAGCAACAATCATAACAATGAGAACAAGCAGACATACCAGTTCAGCTTTTACTACGCTTCCTGAAATCATTGCGAAAACAGCAAGTGTAACAAGTGGAATTATGAATGTCAGTGAGATTGAAGTCTTAATTTCATCGATTGTTTTCTCTGTGTTGAGCGCAAGTTCTTCAATTGCTGAGTCTTTGCCAAGAATGTCCGCAGTCTGGTCAGGTAGGCGGTTCTCATTAAGTGCAGCCTCTGCCAGTTTAACAGGACCAAAGAGCGGAAGAATCTTGAAAATGAATAATGGCGCAATCAGCAAAGCAATCCAGCTGTATGCCAGGAATGGAATGGTGTGAACGTATGCGGAATATGCTCCTTCCGGGAACAGTCCGGATGCGTCCATCAGACCTGCCATATATGCCGCCCATGATGCGAACGGCAGCAGAGTACATACAGATGCACCTGTTGAAGCAATGATAAATGCTAAGAACTGACGTGATACCTTGTACTTGTCATTGATTCTTCTCATTGCGATACCAACTGCAAGAGCATTAAGATAGTCATCAGCGAATACCAGGATACCCAGTACCCAGGTAGTCATCAATGAGCGCTTCCGATTGGTGGCAAGCCTTGTAGCTACCTTCTCAAATCCGAGCGTACTGCCTGATCTTTCGAATAGAGCTGATATGGCACCGAACAGAAGAAGCATCATGAATAAATCCTGATTCCCTTCATTGCCGACAACACTGAAGAAACCTGCAACACCTTCGTTAAAAAACTGTGCCTTGTAAAGAATGATATAGCCGACGATTGCACCGATTAGAAGTGGTTCCCACGTTCTTCTTGTGGTGATAGCCAGTACCAATACTACCAGTACCGGAATGATACTCAAAAATCCATATGTTTCCATTAGTTCTCCTTTCTACTGAAGGCGTCCTGTAAGGACAGTATAACTTTAACAATAACGGAATGTGTTGAATTATTAGATTTGTTAGAGTGGAAACTTATATTTATCTAAAACAG
>JALEUQ010000099.1 GCA_022780965.1 Clostridiales bacterium | reverse complement strand
CATCAGCTAGGATCATTCTCACATCCGATATGTAATTTCGCACTTCTTCACTGCTATACGATGTAGGGACCAGAATATCATTCATTTCCATAATTTTCCTTTCGACAATATAGTACAGCAATTTCCACATTTTGTAAATAGTAAATTACATATTTTGCCATTTATTTGAATTACAGTCCTATTCCCCACAAATTGCATGGCTCATGATAATGAATCGAGGCAATATAAAAACCCTCACGCAATGTGAGGGTTGTGTTCATTATACTTATTATCGAATTTATTTCGCAGCTTCCTTAATTTATGAAATCGGGAACAGTACCTTAGTAACGTGTTCGCTCTCGTTGGTAACATCAACCGGAGATATTATGAACTCCTCCGATACCGGACCGCTAACAGCATATCCATGTTCGTTTATCCACTGAATTGCCTTGATATATGTCTTAATAATATCCTTATACGGGCCGACATGATATATTGTCACTGCCTTGAAATTGCCGAAGCTTCTAACCTTGCTGCTGTCGCTTGCAGCAACCTGTATGCCGAACTCAATATCACAATCCTTGGACATGAACTGATCAAGCAGGCCTGTATGGAAAGTTACAATAATAGGACCTATCGCCTTAAGTCCCAGCTTGGATACTTCTTCATTAATTCCAACCCATCGCTCCAGCGACACTTCTTCGTTCCTATATGAATTCATTATTCTTCTATCATAGTAAATGCTGATTTCCGGAATTTCTTCAATTTTTATCTGGTCTATCGGCTTATCTTCAAAAGCTTCATCTTCATCATAAAGATTGAGAACCTCACGGCCGCTGTTCAGCCTTCTCAGGAAATCTTCACCTTCTTCAGCCCTGGCATGAAGCTCTTCAATCTCCTGATTTATTTTGCAGAGACGCTCTTCAATGCATTCTTTGAGCATATCCACCTCATTATGAGTCACAATCTGCTTAATCTCCTTGAGGCCGAATCCCATAAGTCTAAGCTTGCGAACGATTATGATGGTAACCATCTGTTCCTTGCTGTAATACCTGTACTTACTGTCCTCTTTTCTGATTTCAGGAACAATAAGTTCAATTTCATCGTAATAACGCAGCGTTCTTATAGAAATATTACAAATTGATGATACTTCGCCTATGCAGTAGTATTCTTTCTGTTCCATCAATATCCTCCAATTTAAAGCAACAATATAAGTCATTATAGCATTTTTTACATGTTTTTGAATAATATTTTGATGGATTTAACAAAAAGTCTACATTATTTTAAAAAATGTAGACTTTTACTGCAGTCACAAATGAAAAAAGAGTCCACAAGGACTCTTTTTTCATTCATATTATATAATACTAGGCTATTGCTCTTATTTGTAAGTTTCGAATACGAACTGTACGTTTGTGCAGAACTTAGGCTCTTCCAGAACGTCGATTGAGCTTGGGAACTCAGGATTTTCAGGAAGGTCGATGTACTTGAAGTTTCTAACTTCGATTACAATCTTGTCACCTACAACCTTGTTAACTCTTGCATAGTATACGAGGTAGTCACCAGCGTAGCATGGCTCATACAGTCTAACCTTTTCAACCTTAACGATGTGACCAGTGTTACCGAATTCTCTAGCCATCAGTCTCTTAGCTGCATCTTCCATCAGAGTCAGGTTTCTTGCGCCGTTTACAACGCCGCCAAGGTAGAATACGTCTCTGTCTGACATTCTGTATCTGAATTCGATTGGGTTAGGGTGATTTTCGTCAAATCCGAGTCCTGGGAAGTCTTCGTTTTCGAACCATGGATCAGCAACAGTACCGTCTGGCTGTTCGCCTCTCTGCAGGTGCTTCTTAACTACCAGTCTTACATTACCCTTTGAGCAGAGTACAGGTTCGTCGAACCAGATCATGTCGCCAGTCTTAGCGCCTTCAACACCGGCTCTTGTAGCTGATGTAGCAAGCTTCATTACTTCGATAACGCAGTCTCTTGAAGTGTTACCGATTTTAACTGTTGTTGCTTTGTATTCCATCATGTCTCCAACATAAACGTCTTCGAACATTTCAACGCCTGTGTAACCAAGACAAAGTGACTCGTCTCCGTCAACCAGAATCATGTTTTCTGTTTCAACGTCGCCAATGAAGTCAAACTGTCTGCCAACTGGAACGATACCGTCAGGGCTGTTAGCATCAGCTGTAGTCATGTTGTAGCTTAAGTATGATACCTTTCTCATTTCTTTTCTCCTTTTCAAATATTTTTGTAGTAATAATATTTCCAAAGGAAGAGTTAACTAGATAACTCCTTCTTCGATAAGCTGCTTTTCTTCTTCTTCAGTAAGACCGAATACTTCACGGTTGTGCTGTCCAACCAGTGGTGAAGCAGTTCTGATTGTTCCTGGAGTTTCAGAAAGTTTGATTACGCAACCCTGCAGATAAAGATCTCCAGCAGTTGGGTGATCCATGTGTACCATCATTTCTCTTGCCTGAATCTGTGGATGTTCGATAACTTCCTTTACATTCAGAACTGGTCCGCAAGGAATGCTTGCTTCATCCATGATAGCTTCGATTTCTTTCTTAGTGTATTGCATACACCAGTCTTCAATTGTTCCTCTTAAGTCAGGAAGATAATTCTTCTGTCTTAAGTCGTTAGTTGCAAATCTTGGATCTTCTGCCAGTTCTTCGTGTTCGATAGTGTGGCAGAAATTGTTGAACATTCTGTCGTTACCAACGCCAAGTGCAACATATCCATCCTTGCAGTGGAATACGTCGAACGGAGCGATTGAAGGGTCGATGTTACCGTTTCTCTCAGGGATTTCGCCCGCAACAGTATATGTAGGAATAGCATTCTCCAGAATTGAGAAAATTACATCCTGCATTGAAACGTCGATCATCTGACCTTCGCCGGTTCTTTCTCTATGGTAAAGAGCCATCATTACGCCAACTGCAAGATAGATGCCTGATACGTGGTCAGCAACTGATGGACCAACCTTAACAGGTGCAGTATCTTTGAAACCTGTCAGGTTGAGCATTCCGCCCATTGCCTGTGCTACGATATCATAACAAGGTCTGTGTGAAATAGGTCCTGTCTGACCAAAGCCGGAACTTGAAGCATAAATGATGTTAGGGTTGATTTTTTTGATTGTTTCATAATCAACACCCAGCTTCTTAGTAACGCCGCCCTTGTAGTTTTCTACGAGAACGTCAGCATCCTTTACCAGATCGTAAAGCATCTGCTTACCCTTCTCTGACTTAAGGTTGAGTGTACAACCCTTCTTGTTTCTGTTGAATGATGCAAAGAAAGCACTCTCGCCTGACTTTTCTTCGAAAGGTCCCCATGTACGGCACTGTTCGCCGCCGAGAGGCTCAATCTTAATTACTTCTGCACCGTAGTCTGCTAAGAACATTGTGCACTGAGGTCCATTAAGCGCTGAAGTGAGGTCGATAACCTTTAAACCTTCAAATACACTTTTCATAATAATACTCCTTTTTATATAGATCTCTTAACCTTATATCATTATCTAATGGGAACTCCATCCAGCTTAATTCAGCTGAATGGAGCATATTTCTAAACTACTTTGAAGCTCTTGCTTCGTTGAGTGATTCAATCATCAGAGGAGCTACCTTGAACAGGTCTCCGCAGATACCGATGTCAGCAATCTCGAAGATTGGAGCATCAGGATCCTTGTTTACTGCGATAATCAGTTCTGAATCCTGCATTCCTGCCTTGTGCTGGATTGAACCTGAAATACCAAGTGCAACGTATACCTTAGGATGTACAGTCTTACCAGTCTGTCCAACCTGGTGGTCTGATGATAACCAGCCTGAGTCAACAGTTACACGGGAACCGCCAACTACGCCGCCGCCGAATGCTTCAGTAAGCTGTTCTGCAAGCTTGATACCGCCTTCGATATCCTTGCTGATACCTCTTCCTACTGATACGATTACGTCAGCACCGATCAGGTCTACGATCTTCTTAGTTGCCTTAACAACGTCCAGAACCTGAGTCTTAAGATCTGCTTCTGTTACGTTTACAGGGAACTTTGTGATTTCAACTGCAGCAGCCTTAGCTTCATCATATTCAGCCTTCTTCATTACGCCAGGTCTTACAGTTGACATGCAAGGACGGAATCTAGGGCAGATGATTGTAGCCATCAGGTGGCCGCCGAATGCAGGTCTTGTCATCTTCAGGTTAACATCTTCCATGTTGAACTTCTCATATCTTGCTTCTGGAAGAGTTGATGCTCCTCTAAGGAAGTCAGTATATACGTTCATGTCGATGTCCAGGTGAGTACAGTCTGCAGTCAGACCTGTTGTCAGTCTTGCAGCACATCTTGGACCAAGGTCTCTACCGATGTTTGATGCACCAAGCAGAATAACTTCCGGCTTGATTTCCATTGCTGCGTCACAGATTACCTTAGTGTAAGCATCTGTAGTGTAAATTTCAAGTGAAGGATCGTCGCATACGATTACTTCGTCAGCACCGTAGCCGCCCAGATCCTTAGCAAGTCCTTCAATGTTATGTCCGAGAAGGATACCTACTAACTTTGAACCTCTTTCATCAGCGAGCTTTCTACCTTCTGAGATCAGTTCGTATGATGTGTTCATCATTACGCCGTTTCTCTGTTCGCAAAATACCCAAATATTCTTAAAAGCTCCGATATCACTGCTATTGTAAGCCATGATTTAGTCTCCTTTCTCTTAGATAACGTGTTTTTCTAATAAAATTGACGCTAACGTATCTGTTGTCTTCTTATCTGCTCCTTCAAGCATCTGGCCGATACCCTTCTGAGGAGGTGTGAATGATACGAAGATGTTTGTAGGAGATCCCTTAAGACCAATCTTGTCCAGTTCGATGAATGGATGTTCCTTAAGAGCTTCGAAGTCGAGGATTACCAGTGGCTTCTTGTAAGCTGCGTTGATTCCTGCAAGTGACATCATTCTAGCCTTCTTGTCCTGGTCAGCAATGCATGTTACCAGGCAAGGAGTCTGCTGCTTGATCATCATGTATCCATCTTCCAGCATTCTCTTAACTGTTACATCGTTGCCTTCCTTAACGATTTCAGCTGCGTATGAAATCTGTGGCAGATTCAGCTTTTCTGCGATCTGTGGTCCAACCTGAGCAGTGTCTCCGTCGATTGCCTGTCTTCCGCAGAAGATCATATCATCTTCGTTCAGACCTGTGAAGTCAATTGCAGCTCCGATAATCTGAGATGTAGCGAATGTATCTGATCCGCCGAATTCTCTGGCTGAAATCAGGATTGCGTCATCAGCTCCCATAGCCAGCAGTTCTCTGAGCATTCCTTCTGCAGGAGGAGGTCCCATTGTTACTGCAGTAACCTGACAGTCTGTTGCGTCCTTAATCATAAGTGCCTGTTCCATTGCGATCAAGTCATCTGGGTTAATGATAGTCTGCATTGAAGCTCTGTTAAGAGTACCGTCTTCATTTACAGCAACAACGCCGGATGTATCAGGAACCTGTTTTACACAAACATAAATTCTCATTTTAAGTGCTCTCCCTTCCTATTTGCCCATTACAGCTCTTGAAATAACTACCTTGTGGATTTCTGCTGTACCTTCGTAAATCTCAGTAATCTTAGCGTCTCTGTACATTCTTTCGAGTGGATAATCCTGCATGTATCCGTATCCACCGTGAATCTGGAGTGCCAGGTTAGTTACGAAACGAGCGTTTTCTGCTGCGTTGTACTTGCACATTGCAGCTTCACACATGAATTCCTTGCCTGAATCTGCCAGCCATGCAGCATAATAAGTAAGGTTTCTTGCAGCTTCTGACTTAGTAGCCATATCTGCGATGTACCACTGAATACCCTGTAAAGCAGCAATTGGCTTGCCGAACTGTACTCTTTCCTTTGAGTACTGTACTGCCAGAGCGATAGCTTCATCAGCAACACCCTGTGCCTGTGCAGCAACACCGATTCTTGCAGCGTTGAGAGCCTTCATTGCGATTTTGAATCCGCCGTTCTTCTTGCCAAGCAGGTTAGCAGCAGGAACTCTTAAGTCTTCGAATACCAGCTCAGCAGTTTCTGAACCTCTGATACCCATCTTGCTTTCGATCTTGCCGTAAGTGAATCCAGGCATTCCCTTTTCGATGATGAATGCTGACATTCCCTTTGTTCCCAGCTTAGGTTCTGTCATAGCGAAGATTACCAGTACGCCTGCTCTTGCTCCACCTGAGATAAAGCACTTAGTACCGTTGATTACATATTCATCAGTTGCTTCATCATATACAGCAACTGTCTTAACGCCTGCAGCATCTGATCCTGCATTTGGTTCTGTCAGAGCGAATGCACCCAGTTCACCGCCAACTGTAAGTCTTGGAAGGAACTTTTCTTTCTGCTCAGCTGTACCAAAGTCCTGAATTGCATGTGGTGCGATCAGGTGAATTGAAAGAGTTGCTGCTGAAGCCATACACTTCTTTGCAAATTCTGATACTGCGATAACCTTTTCCAGCATTCCGCCGCCTGTACCGCCGTATTCTTCCTTAACTCCGATTCCTGTGAATCCCAGCTTTGCCATCTTAGCAAAGTTTTCTACAGGAAAAGCATGAGTTTCGTCGATTTCAGCTGCCACTGGTTCCAGTTCTTCTTCTGCGAACTGAGCAGCCAGTTTTTTAAGCATAGCCTGTTCTTTTGTTAATGAAAAATCCATATCTTTCATCCTTTCCAAATAAAATTACGAAAAAGTTATTTCCCAACAATATACTTATACCTTGTATAGCAATGGTATAGTCAACAATAATTCACAAAAACATTTGTTAATTTTTTCTCATATCGCCCCCAAACTCTCCACCTGCGTTACAGTTCTTTAACTTTCTTTAATCATAATAACGGAACATGTCATTTCCAGACGAAGTCTTGATATTTCAAGGGTTTCGTTCAATTCGTCCGAATTGTAAGCCACTAATTTACCAAAACATTCCATCATTAATCTTTGTTATAACAATATCAACTCGCTTTTCACGTGATACTGCGTTGAAAAACTCAGTTCCGATGCAGTGAACCTTAATGAATCTGCCGTCTGCACGCAGCAGTCTGTGTTCCATGTAAACCTCTCTCTTCCCTTCGAAACCCTGTCTGACAAGAGAAAAGTAATGTTCGCGGTCTTCCCGCGGTATCAGATCCGCCTGATGCATTCTGCCGTTAATTACGTCGTCCCTTGAGTATCCGGTAATTAGCTCGAAATTGTCATCCACTTCAATAATATATTCATCCTGATTCAGAATATATCTGCTGTACATTAGCTGTCTTGACGTCGATTTCTTGTAAGACTTCGGTTGACCGTTCTGAGTTCCCGTCGGCATCTCAGTATCCTTACTTATTTCTGCCGGAACGACTTGGCGCAAATCTATTGAACTGCTGTTATTCTCCTGAAGGACTTCTATGAACTCATCCACAAGGTTCGGATCAAACTGCGTACCTGCACACCTTTTCAGCTCGGCAACAGCCTCCACTTCTGTGCAGGCTTTCCTGTAAACCCTGTCGCTGGTCATCGCATCATAAGTGTCGATAATGGCTATTATTCTCGAAAGAAGCGGTATTCTGTCTCCTTTGAGTCCTTCCGGATAACCATTGCCGTCCCAAGATTCATGATGGTAGAGTATCAGCTCTGCTATAGTATCCAGCTCTCTTGAAGATTTGGCAATTCGATAGCCTTTCTCTGTATGACTCTTCATTATCTGCCATTCTTCAATGCTGAGAGGTCCCGGTTTATTCAGTATTTCCAGAGGCACGCCCACTTTGCCGATGTCGTGAAGGAGGCAGAGCAGCGACAGATTGCTCTTTTCCTGATCGCTTAGATTCAATCTTCTAGCCAGCTGCTGCCCCAGATAGTTTGTCCTCTTAACATGAGCCTCTGTTTCGTCATCGCTCTCTCTGAGTGTCTGAACCAGTGAGTCAAGCAGATTGGAATGTGCCGAATCCTTATCCAGCATCTTTCTGGCTCTCATGCTAAGCACTGCCGCATCAGCCGCCCTGACCGCATCCTTTGCCCGTCCGTCAGCTATGGCCTTGGCAGTCTGCATTGTAACATCATCTTCAACCAGAAGCACCTTCTGGATGTTCGCTATTGCACTGTCTATCGCATCTTCATCTTCACCCGAGGTAACTGCCGCAAGATTTGCCTCATTCAGTCTCGCGAAATAAGTCCCTTCAGGGAAGCTGGACTGCATGAGTCTTGACAGCTTCTTGATCAGATAATCGCCTGCAGCTTCACCTCGTTCCCTGTTAATTCCGTAAAGATTGTTAATGTCGCATACAGTGACGCAGGCAGGATAATCCTCAAAGCTCATCTCTTCTGCCGCATGGCGCGAAAATTCATTCATGTTGGCAAATCCGGTGAGTATGTCGATTTCCATCGAATTATCTGTGAATACAAACAGATACCCTGTCACATAACCTTTCTTGTCTTTGAAAGCATGATAGTCACATCTGTATGACTTCTCTTTTTCCTTCCTTCTGTCAATCCATCTGAAAGTGACGTCACAATCTGTGAATTCGGTTACTTCTTTGAACCCGCAGCCATTGATAAAATCGCACAGAGTTATTGTGCCGCCGTCACATGTTTCGATATTTTCACACAGGCAGTCTGCAGCTCTGTTTCTCAAAACAAGTTTCTTTTCGTAATCAAACAATATTATAGGGTGGTTCATCTCATCGACTATTTCCGCCCGTGCCAGACTCAGAAGCCTTCGCTTCGAATAATTGTAGCGGCTCTTGTAAAAGATGAATCCTGCGATGCTGTAAAGAAATAGTGAAATGTCAGGGATACTGTCGTTTGACAGGAAGAGAAATACTGCATTAATGAATACAACAAAAAATAGGGCAATGCAGATTCCTGAGTAGCGGCTTCTATAGACAAACGGTGTCTTGGCCGCCTTGTATATGAGCATTGTGAATACAATCGCTATGAGAAAGTACGAGAAAATAAGATGCATTTCGTACAGATGACCCGGAACGTATCTCCAGTGCTGAATGGAGCTTTCACTGTATCTGTATGTCAACGATACAGGTTTCCACGGGTTGATCATTAGAGTAAAAATATCAAAGAGAGCATATGCTGCAGGAAGCAGCATGTATATCATGCTCCGTTTAGGCAGTTCCATGGCTCTTCTGACATAAAGAACCAGCCCGAGAAGCAGCAAATCGATTAAACTGAAATAAATACTTGAGAAGAACGACATGATGAACATGTCCGACACAAGAATACTGATAAGGTATGAAATTTCTACGCCGGCGCTCAAAAGCAGGCATACCGCCAGATAACGTCCGCACCCGTCTCCTTTTTTCAGTGCTTTTGCTGCCAGAAGACATGCTGTTGCCGCTACAATCAGCGTTACGATAATAAATGCCAGAATTACCATGTCGTACCTTCCTGTAATTAGGAACCTCTACTTGCTCTTGATGGTTCCCTTTTCGACGTTAGGTTTAATATAGTTGTTAAGAGAGTAATCCCACAGTACCCTGGAGCCGTCACCTGTGTAAGACTGCCTCTCCATCACCTGATCAATATGCACGCCTTTCTCGCTCCATCCCTTCCCCCCTGAGGATGCATTGAGCATTGTAGGCTGAATATTGTCCAGTGTTCTGGCAAATCTTGCCTCCGGTGTCGACATGGCTTCAAACTCATCCCAAAGCTGCCTGAAATATGCACCCTGATCCTCCGGGAGCATTCCAAACAGTCTTTCTGCAGCCTTGAGCTCACGTTCTCGCTGATCCTTCTTGCCTTCTTCATCATACGCAAAAGTATCACCGGCATCGATTTCAACAATATCGTGTATCAGCATCATGGTCATGGATTTGAGCAGGTCAATCTCCTCATTGGAGTACTCCTGCAGCACCACTGCCATCAATGCCATATGCCATGCGTGTTCCGCATCGTTTTCTTTTCTTGAACCATCTGTCAGATATGTCTGACGGCCTATAAGCTTCTCTTTATCTATTTCCTTGCAGAATTCCATCTGCTTTTCCAGTCTAGCGTAATCCATCAGGACAAACTCCTTGTTGTAGAGCATTTCACCTTATAGTATACTTAATTCTGTTGATTTTGCAACTGTCAAGGAGGTTAAAAGTGAAGCTTTCCAATAAACATAAAGCCATACTGTGCATAATATGTTCGGCGTTTTTCTTCGCACTCATGAACGTTTTCGTGCGACTGTCAGGGGATTTGCCGTCAATTCAGAAGAGTTTCTTCAGAAATTTCGTTGCTTTCTTTTTCGCACTGATCATGATTATCCGTTCCAGAGAAGGTTTCAGAATCAACAGAGATAATCTGGGCTGGTTCATCGGTCGCTCCACCTTCGGCACTCTTGGCATTCTGTGCAATTTCTACGCAGTGGATCACCTGCTCATTTCAGATGCGTCCATCCTTAACAAACTGTCGCCTTTCTTTGCAATAATATTCTCTTTCTTTCTTCTCAAAGAAAAGACAACGAAGGTTCAGGCGGCAGCCGTTGCAATAGCATTTGCAGGTGCAGTACTTGTAGTAAAACCCGGATTTGCCGTTTCCGGGGCTTTACTGCCTTCACTTATCGGTGTATGCGGAGGTCTTTGCGCCGGAATGGCATACACAATGGTTCGTGTTCTCGGTCAAAAGGGTGAGCGCGGTCCGATGATTGTCATTTTCTTTTCAGCATTCTCGTGTATAGTAACGCTGCCTTTCCTGATTTTTGACTATCATCCAATGTCAGGAGTTCAGATAATCATGCTTATCTGTGCCGGGCTTGCAGCTGCAGGCGGACAGTTTACAATTACTGCAGCATACACTCATGCGCCTGCAAGAGAAGTGTCCGTATATGACTACACTCAGATAATATTCGCTGCTGCACTTGGATTCATATTCTTCTCACAGATTCCGGATATTCTAAGCGTTATAGGCTACTGTATCATTGCGGGTGTTGCCATAGCCATGTTCATATATAACAACAGACGCGCGGCGGATAAGTATATCTTCTCGTATCGCCAAAAAGATCATAAGTAATCATCTGGTTCCCTTCAATTACAATATAATCCACTGTATTAATGCCATTGTCAAACGATGCGGGGTTTTCTTTGTACAATAAAAGCGTGGCCTATAGGGAACTCTAATTCTTGGCACCCTTACCTATAGACCGCAGAAATCATAAATCCCCTATAAAACGTCTGCGTTAAACAATCCGTGCAAACGTTAGACAATCCGTGACTTGACTAATCATAACCACTAGTAAACTAGTGGTTTGCTCTGGCCCTGGAAGGGCCTATTACTTGCTCGCCCTCTCAAAGAGGGCACTGAAGGTTTAACATCGCATCACTATCACAAGAGGCCACTAAAAGTGGCTTCTTTTATTTAATCTTTTCTCCTGTGAATGGATCCATATATTCTTTGTGTTAGAGCCCGGCGTTATCAACCACTCAGGGCTCAGTTAAATCAACCAATTTAAGTTCATGGGTAACCAATACCTCAGGTAGCTTAAATTAGTACATTGGTTTTTCCGATGAATCTGTTGACCTTACCTTACTGGTCTG
>JALEUQ010000001.1 GCA_022780965.1 Clostridiales bacterium | reverse complement strand
GACATCTAAATAGCCGTATCAACCCACGACATCTAAACAGACCACTCAACCCTACCGTTTCTGACATCTAAATGGCGCACTCGACCCCCGACATCTAAATGGCCGACTCAACCCTCCGGCAAAATGGCCTGTAGATATGTTTCCGTCGAGTGTTTTTCGTGCCGAGCGAGTGACCGTCTCTATCAGAGACAAATCGATAAACGGCTTGTTTTCAAGCCTTTCAGCGCCTCTTACCCTTTAACTTTAGACATCAATACTACGCACTCCACGTGGCTCGTCCACGGGAACATGTCCACTGGTGTTGCTTCAATGAAGCTGAAGCCTTTTTCCTCCAGATATTTAACATCCCTTCCAAGTGTTGCCGGGTCGCATGATACATAGATGATTCTGTCAACGTTTGAATCGGCGATGGCATCCATCAGTTCGGGACGCGAGCCGGCTCTTGGAGGATCCATGATGGCGATTCGGCTCTTTTGGAGCTGCTCGGACAGCTGCACGTCAACTTTGTCGCTGCCGGCCATGTACTCAGGCAGAATCTCTTCGGCCTTTCCCTGTATGAATCGTGCATTGACGATGTTATTGATAACTGCGTTTCTGTTGGCATTGATAACCGCATCTTTTACCATCTCAATGCCGACAACAGCTTCGGCAGCATCGGCACAATACAGTCCTATGGTTCCAACCCCACAGTAAAGATCCATTATTACAGGCGGCTCTTCGTAACTGCCGAAATCGCAGTACTCTCTCACCTTGTCGTACAGACGCGTTACCTGCACAGGATTTACCTGATAAAAGCTTGTCGGTGAAATCTCGAAGGTCAGTTCTCCAATCATGTCTGTAATAACATTGCTGCCGGCGATTATCTGAGTATCATCCCCCATGATTTCGCCTGTATCCGCCTCTTTGTTGATGTTCACAGCCACACTTTCCAGGTTGTATCCGGCTTCGTATATTGCATCATCCAGCATCTCAACCAGCTTCTGCGCATTAGGTATTCCTTTGCCGTTGATTACCAGAATTACCATCACATCTCTTGTTGCGAAACCGGTCTTGACAATCAGATGGCGCATGAGACCTTTTTCCCATTTAGGGTCCCAGGCAGTGATATTATCCTCCTCCATGAAAGTGCGCAGTGCATCTGCCGCCGCCATGGCAGCTATCGACTGAATGTAACAGTCAGGGCAGTCCACAACCCTGTGGCTTTTTTTCATGTAAAATCCCACGGCAGGGTCACCCAGGTTCTCAACGATGCCGCCCTTGCGAGTGATAATGCCTCCGGTGCTTACCGGAAACTGTGCTTTGTTCCTGTATCTGTACGGACCCATCCCCTCGTTGTCTTCCGGCTCCATGCCGATGATCGGTCTGATCAAAGGGTCCGCGATGCCTCCCAGCCTTGCAATCTTTTCTCGCACCTGACGTTCCTTGAGTCTAAGCTGCCCATCATAACTCAGCTTGCTGTAGACGCATCCGCCGCAGCCTTCCTCACATGACTGACAGTCAAATTCTTCAGTTCTGTCCGGAGATACTTCCAGAATTTCAACAAGTCTGCCGAAACAGTAGCTTTTCTTCACCTTGGTTATCTCTGCCAAAGCCCGGTCCCCGGGAACAGTGCCGGGCACGAATACTACCATTCCTTCGGCGCGTCCGATACCCTGACCCTCGAAGCTCATGTCTTCAATAATAATTTCTATTCTGTCACCTTTATTCATCGTCATCCTCTTTTGATTCTGCGAAAACTCTGTAAACTTCCGGTGCTTCCTTCTTGACTCTTATAGGTTTAAGTTCAGGATTTGTGAAAGCATGCGAACTGCTTCCTGTTGCATGCACTTCTCCTGTTTCGTAGTTGCTCACTTCATACTGAACTTCAAGGCTTGCACCCTTAAGCCTGCTAATCCAGCACTTGATTCTTATAACCTCATCATATACCGCCGGTGTTCTGAATTCCACGTTAACGCTTAAAACAGGCATCCATATGCCTGCTTTCTCCATTTCATCATATGCCAGTCCCGAATCTCTGAGATACTCGGTTCTGGCTGTTTCAAAATATCTTACATAATTGGAGTGATGAACGATGCCCATCTTGTCAGTTTCGTAGTACTGAACTCTCCATGTTGTGCTGTATACACTCATTTCCTACCTCCGGGCAGATTCTCTGCTATTTCTGTAATTCTTCTGAGTCTGTTGTTGATTCCTGATTTACTGAGCGGTGGATTCATAATGCTCCCAAGATCCTGGATTCCAAGTTCAGGATGCTCCAGTCTGGCAAGCGCCGCTTCTCTCAGCTTGGGGGACAGGGAATCCAGCCCCTGATACGCTTCAATCCTCTTGATGCATTCTATCTGGTGCTCCGCAGTCCTCAACGCCTTGTCAATGTTGGCATTATCCAGATTATTCTCTCTCCTGGTCTGGGACATCAGATCCTTCATCATCATCACATTGTCAAATTCGAAGAACTGGTTTGATGCTCCCATAATTCCCAGCATGTCGCGCACCTGCTCCCGAGCCTTGATATAGATGCCGTATCCTCGTTTCCTTGCAACAACCTTGGCAGTAATATCTGTGAACGAATTGCATATCCTCCTTATATCCTTGGCAATGCGCTCTGAGCTTGTGAAAATCTCATAGTGATATCCCTTCTCCGGGTTGCTCACAGTACCAGCCGCCAGGAATGCTCCCCGCAGGAAAGACTTGCGGCAGCACTTGGTTCTGATTATACCGTCATATATCTCGTCGCTGATGGAGTTCATTCCTTCTCGCACCATAAGTATTCCCACCTCTCTGAGAATCTGTTCACTGTTTTCCTCAGGACCCAGAGTGATAGTATACAAGTTGTTTTTTTCGATGCCGCTGCCCTGTCCCATCTCTATGCTGACATCCACAGAAAAATACTCTTTTATCAGCTGTTTGTAATGTCTCACCACCGCAAGATTTGGCGTGGACATTGAAATTTTGAATCTGCCCATTCCGGCCAGACCAATGCTCCCGCCTATCCTCATGAAGCCGGCGATGTCAGCCAGCTGACAGCACTTTTTCTCCGGAATGATTCGCGACAGTTCGTTTTTGGTTTCTGATGCAAATGACATTTATTTACCACACTACTTCTTGATATCTCTGTGCTCAAGTGTAGTTCTTCTTCCCTTCTCAGTAAGTCTTCTGTTAAGTTCGTTGGCTACTGCCACCGACCTGTGATGCCCCCCTGTACAGCCTATGCAGACGGCCAGGTTGTACTTGCCCTCTTTGATGTAAAACGGTATGAGCATCTCTATCATGTCCATGGCTTTGTCCAGGAAATTCTGTGTCACCTGATGCTTGAGAACGAAGTCCTGAATCTTCTTGTTGTTGCCGGTCAGTTTCCTGAGCGACTTCACATAGTACGGATTCGGAATGAATCTCATGTCGAACACCAGCTCTCCTCCTGTTGGGATTCCCTTCTTATATCCAAATGACATGATATTGATAATGAAGCTGTTCTCCGACTCTCCATCATCCATGATATGCTTGATTTCCGTCCAAAGCTGTGCAGTCTTAAGGTTAGACGTATCGATAACGTGATCCGCATCGTTTCGGAGCATCTGGAGCATTTCCCGCTCCTTCCTTATTCCGTTCAAAGCAGGACCCCCGTCTGCCAGCGGATGCGGTCTTCTTGTTTCACTGTATCTCTTAATCAGTGTATTGTCTGAAGCTTCAAGGAAAATAATCTTGTATTCTATGCCGTCCACTCTCATTTCTCTGAGAGCGTCTGACAGATCGGCGAAAAGTTCACCGCCTCTCACATCGACAGTAAACGCTGCCCTGTCAATGCCGTTGCCGCTGCTGCTGAGCGCAATGAAACTTTTGATAAGGGCAGGCGGCATGTTCTCGATACAGTAAAATCCCATATCCTCCAGACAGTCGATAGTCTGAGTCTTGCCTGCACCTGACAGACCGGTTACGATAACCACTTTCATTTTTATACCACCTCTCTGATATTGACAATCCTTCTGAGATCAACACCAGCTTCAACAGCTCTTCTGACGCCGTCTTTGAAATCAGCCACTCTTCCCGGTGTATGAGCATCGCTGCTTATTATGAATTTCACATCAGGATTGGCCGCAACAAGCCTAAGCTCCTCGCAGGTCAAATGACCGTGCCAGGTGTTAATCTCCATAAGTGTATCTGTTTCTACGCATACCTGAGCGATTGCCTCAAGGTCAAATGGCCCCTTGTCGCCCGGATGTGTAAGAATGGCAATGTTATTGTTTCTCAGACAGTTTATTACCATCTCGGTGTTCGATTTCCTGAGGGATTCCTCCCCTATTTTAATTCCCTTGCTCCATAGCCAGTTTCTTATCATGTTCCCGCCGAATACTCCGAAATGGTATCCTGCAAGCACGAAGTCAAACTCATCAAACTCTTCAGGTCTGATATCAATATAAGGCGGCTTGCAGATTGTATTTGCCTCGACGCTCATTCTGACATTCAGCTTGGGATATTTCACATTCATCTTCTCAATATCGTTTCTGATGTTGACAAGATCACCCCTGTTAATGCCGTATGTCAGATGCCCGGGCCCGTGATCGCTGATTGCAATGTACTCAAGTCCCTTGTTAAACGCCTCTCTAACGTTGTCCTCCACGGACCCTTTGCCATGTGAGTATGTTGTGTGTGTATGCAAATCGTAGACAAGTTCATACCTGTCTACGATACTTTCGATATTTTTATCCAATTATTCGCACCTCCGGTTCAAGCTGAACTCCGAAATCATTGTACACTTTAGCGGCAACTACCTCCATAAGCTGGAGAATATCCGTCGCCGTCGCATTATCCTTGTTAATAATAAAACCGCTGTGAAGCTCTGACACCTGTGCGCCGCCTATCTGCAGCCCCTTGCATCCTGCGTCCTGTATAAGCTTGCCCGCGAAATGACCTTCAGGCCTTTTGAATGTGCTTCCAGCGCTCGGGTACTGAACCGGCTGCTTGGAATTCCTCCTGGAAGTCAGCTCAGCCATTTCTTCTCTAATCGCATCCATGTCGCCACGTGCAAGGCGCAGTCTCGCTTCCACTACAATATCCCCCGTTTCCTGAATCAGGCTGTGTCTGTATCCCATTTTCAGGTCTTCTGCAGACATGCAAAAGTCGCGTGTTCCATCTGCAGACACCAGACGTACATCGTCGAGGATATCTTTGATCTCGCCGCCGTACGCCCCTGCATTCATAAATACTGCACCACCGATTGAACCCGGAATACCGGAGGCAAATTCAAATCCTGTCAGGCTTTCATCCAGCGCCGCTTTGGCAACAGCAGACATTAATGCCCCGCTACCGCAGACTACATGCTCCCCGTCAATTCTTATGCTGCTGAATGCCTTCCCTATTCTCACAATTACTCCATCATAACCACTGTCCTTAACAAGTACATTTGACCCGTTACCAAGGACCATGTGGGGACATTCAGCTTCATCCAGCATCCTGAGGATCTGCTTAAGCTCCTCTGCAGACTCAGGCTCTACCAGCACTGCAGCTCTGCCTCCTGCTCTAAAAGATGTGTATTTGTCCATATGTGCATCAGTATATACTCTCGAGCTGTCAACAATGCTCTGAAGCTTCTCGATTATTTCTCTATTCATTCCTGCTGTCGTCATTCCCTTCATTTTTATTTTCTCTATACTTAAGTCTGAGATTATAAACCAGCTTCACAATACCCCTGCGTTCTGCCGGCACCTTGCTGCTGCTCCTGTATGAATCTATCTTGTAGTCAGTCAGCGATGTTGAGAATCCTTTATTCGCCAGTCTGTTATTGACGATTTCTGTTCCGTAATAGAACATTACCGCGAAAATCGGAATACCTACAATCATTCCGACAACACCGAATAATCCTCCGCCTACGAGTACTGAGAACAGTACCCAGAAACTTGGAATGCCTGTGCTTTCTCCGAGAATCTTTGGCCCCAGAATATTGCCGTCAAACTGCTGCAGGATGATTACAAAAATTCCGAAGTATATGGCGTGAGTCGGATTGACCATTACAAGAAGCAGTATTGATGGTATCGCTCCTATGAACGGACCAAAGAACGGAATAATGTTGGTTATTCCAATAATGCAGCTGATAAGAAGGCTATACTCCCATCCGCACAGAGTCATGAACAGGAAGCATATAACACCGATTATTGCTGAATCGATGATTTTGCCGCTGATGAATCCTCCGAATGAGTGGTTTGTGAAACGTGCCACTTCCAGTGTCTTCTCTGCAGTCTGCTCTTTGAAAACTGCGAAAATCAGTTTCTTGAGCTGTGCTGCGAAAATGTCCTTGCTGTTAAGGAAGTAAACGCTGACGATTATGCCTATGACTATGTTCTTTGCCAGACTCACTGCTCCGATTATGCTGGATGATATTCCTGATGCAATGGTAGTGTAATGCGGCAGGAATGTATCCGTTGCGAATCTTATCAGGTTATCCGCGCTGTTGTTAATGTATGATGCCATCTTTTCTTCTGCAATCGGGAAGTTCTGAAGCTTATTGTCAAGCCATGCCAGGAACATGTCCTTACTTGCAGGAATGATTTCCACAATATTGACAATGCTGTCATACAGTCCAGGTAT
>JALEUQ010000059.1 GCA_022780965.1 Clostridiales bacterium | reverse complement strand
TGGGCATATATGAGACCCGGATTCATCGCCTTGAGAGTCTCGTAGTCAAGGCCGTTGCGAACCAGAGATTTCTCACGAACATTGGTGATAAAAACATCCGCATCCTTTATCAGTTCCAGCAGTATCTGCTTACCTTCCTCGGTCTTGTAGCTGAGCGAAATCAGCTTCTTGTTACTGTTGTGTATTGTAAACAGCGGATTGCAGTCGTCTTCGTACGGAGCAATCTGATGTCCGCCTGCAAGACGCATTACATCGCCGTCAAGGGTTTCAACTTTGATTACTTCGGCACCGTACGTACAAAGCAGCTGCGCAGCAGTAGGTGATGCCACGAAATTATCCAGTTCTACGACTTTGATGCCCTCAAGAGGCATTTTTTTCGTTTCCATTACAGCTGCCTCCTTGCTTCTTCTGCGCCCTTGTCAAAACACAGGTCGTTCTTGGGATTGTTCTTGCCTTTCTTGGCGAAATAGTTCTGCACTCCCTGCTTCACGTGTTCTTCATCATAAAGCTCTGATGCTGCTGCCATGGCTCCCAGCATTACAATGTTCGCCGCACGGGAATTCTTCAGTTCGTTGGCGATTTCTGTTGCAGCCACTTTGATTACCTTTATGTCGTCTCTGTATGTGCGCTCTTCACTTACAAGGCTTGAGTTTACCAGCAGCACACCGCCCGGCTTGAGTCTGTCTTCGAAGGTGTCGATTGCTGACTCGCTTAATGTGTATAGAATTTCAGGCTCAAGGCAGTATGGGCTCTGCAGGTCCCCATCACTGATTTTGATTTCGCAGTTTGCTGCACCGCCTCGCATCTCAAATCCGTAGGAAGGATACCATGACACGTTATGTCCGTCTTCCATTGCAATATCTGCAATTATCATTCCTGCCACCAGGACTCCCTGTCCGCCTACTCCGGAGCAAATTATTTCTTTCATTATTCATTTCCTCCTTTGTCAACAAACTCTCCTAACGGGAGATACCTGCTCTGTGTAGTCTTAATGTACTCACACGCATCAACCTCGGACATTTTCCAGTTGGTAGGGCACATGCTGAGGATTTCAACCAGACAGAATCCCTCTCCGTTCATCTGCTTGGTGAGCGCCTTCTTGATTGCCTTCTTTGCCTTCTCCGTATTGGCAGGGGTGTTAACCGCAACACGGGCAAGATATGCCATGTCAGTCTGTCCGATAATCTTGGTAATGTCGAACATGCTGCCGTTCTTAGATTCATCTCTTCCAAAAGGTGATGTTGCTGTCTTCATTCCGGGAAGGGATGTTGGAGACATCTGCCCGCCTGTCATGCCGAAAACGCTGTTGTTTATTACGATTGCCAGAATGTTATCATTCCTTATTGCACTGTATACAGTTGATTCAATGCCGATACTGTAAGCTGAGCCGTCTCCCGGACGAGCGATTACAAGCGCATCAGGTCGAGCCTGTTTAACGCCTGCTGCTGTAGGAATTGTCCTGCCGTGAGCGCCCATAATTGTATTGTATTTCATTGCAAACTGTCCGAACTGACCGCATGCTACATCATCTACTGTGATTATTCTGTCGCTTACACCTAGTTCGGTTACAGCTTCTGTTATTACACGGCAGACAATGCCGTGTCCGCAGCCGGGACACCAGGAAGCCTGCTGCGTCATGTCTATATCATTGGGAATTTTGAAATTCATGCATCTTCCTCCTAGTATCTCGCCAACATTTCTTTAACTTTGTCTACAATCTTTATTTCATTGATGTTGTCCCAGTATTCTCCGTAGAATTCAACCGGGTGTCTGTTGCCGTCCGCCAGAATAATGTCATCTTTCATCTGTCCGAGAATGTTCATCTCCACATCAAGATATGCCTTCACCTGACTTCCAGCATTGCTGAAAGCTTTCTCTGGGAACGGCCAGAGAGTAATCGGTCTTATGAGACCCAGCTTGATGCCTTCTTTCCTTGCACGTGTTACAGCTGACTTGGCAACTCTGGAGCTAGTGCCGTATGCGACAATGATAATCTCCGCATCTTCAGTCTCAACTTCCTCCCATCGCTGCTCGTCTTCTTTCATTGCATTGTATTTGCCGAGAATGTACTCAGGATATTTATGTCCGCCGTCTTCCCAGTCCCAGTATCGGTTCCAGATGGCTCTCTGAGGTTCACCTTCTTTACGAGGTCTGATGGCCCAGTCGTATTTATCAATGTCATGTTCCTTCATCTCCGGAAGCTCTACAGGTTCAATCATCTGTCCTATTGTTGCATCCGTAGCAATGATTACAGGATGTCTGTACTTCTCCGACAGGTCGAATGCCTCTGCTGCCAGATCAACGCTCTCCTGTACACTTGCAGGTGCCAGAACCAGAGTTCTGTAATCACCATGACCGCCGCCTCTTGTCAGCTGCCAGTAGTCTCCCTGTCCCATGAAAATATCTCCAAGTCCGCATCCGATTCGCTGTACATCCACTATTACGGCAGGAACATCGCTTGCGCACAAGTATGAAATACCTTCCTGCTTCAGCGAGAATCCCGGACCTGATGTTGTAGTAAGTGATCTTGCTCCTGCAGCTGCCGCTCCTAGAAGCATGTTGATTCCTGCCAGCTCTGATTCTGTCTGAACACATTTGCCGCCTACTTCGTCCATTCTCCAGCACAGATATTCCAGAATCTCTGTCTGAGGTGTAATAGGGTATCCGCTAAAAAATCTGCAGCCGGCGCGAAGGCAGGATTCTGCCAGAGCTTCATTGCCCTTCATTAATACTTTTGCCATTTCTGCCTCCTCCTAATCTGCTATCTCTATGCAGTAGTCTGCACACATCTTGTAGCAGGCTCCGCATCCAATACACTCTTTGCTCTCATCAAGATGTACAACGGGGAATCCTTTGACCCCAAGTTCATCTGATGGAACCAGCACCTGCTTTGGACATACGCTCGCACATATGAAACAGCCCTTGCATCTGCTGAGATCCAGTTTAACTTTTGCCATTTTTTCCTCCTGTATTTAACGTTTTAAAAAACGTCGTTAATGCATATTTATACACGCAACCATTATATTACTGCATGTTTACATTTCTTTCAAGTTTTTTTGATGCTTCTTCCATGCATTCTTTGCAGCTGTTCTCCGCGGGGTATGCTCCACCTGAACATTGAGACCAGCACACGGATAATCACGATTACACCTGCTGCGATAAACAACGCTGAATATCTGCCGGCAATGGGGTAAATCATGCAAAGCAGACTTCCGCCGATGATGGATGCGAGTGCATAAATATGTTTTGTGAAATTAGAACACACAAAAATCCCGTCCGGAATTCAGGACGGGATTTTTAACATTACCTTTATTCTGTTCTACAGCCCCAAAGCCGCTTCAAGTTCAGCTTTAGGTCTGTATCCAACAATTGAATTAACTATTTCTCCATTGTTCATCACCACAAGGAGCGGAATGCTGGAAACCTGGAATTTCATTGCCAGAGCTCTCTCCTCATCCACATTCACCTTGCACACTTTGATTTCATCGTGCTCGGCCGCAATTTCCTCAAGTACAGGCCCGATCATCTGACACGGACCGCACCATGTTGCCCAGAAATCAATAACAACCTTCTTATCGGACTTGAGCACTTCCTGCTCGAAATTATCCGCTGTAATTCTTACTGTATTCATACTGATCTCCTTTCTATTTCGATTTGTAATACAGCATACAGTGACAGTACCCTTCGAAATCAGGGTCAGCTATCTGCTCTTTGAATTCAGTGCACATGCATACTGTGTCCGGAGTCATCTCAAGTTTGCACGGACAGTGACATCCTTCATCTTGAGACCCTCTCTGATCCTTTGAACAAGTTCCGCATCCGGATTTACTGTTATGTTCATAAACTATACCCCCTTATCTGTTTCCAGTAATAACGGTCTCAAAAAAGTGCCGGATTATATTCT
>JALEUQ010000043.1 GCA_022780965.1 Clostridiales bacterium | reverse complement strand
ATATATCAGAACAAGTCCGTCAGAAGGCAGATAATAGTCGACTACCTTCTCCTGATATCTGCTGATTTCTTCAATAATGCTGTCACTGTTCACCTTGGCATATTCGACTGTTTCGAATCCAAGAGAGCTGAGATATTCCAGTTGTTCATGACGATAGGCAAATTGCTCGGCACCTGCTGCTGCAGAGAATGCATAGAATCTCACGTGTCTGCCTGCCGTTATTTCATTATTCAGCTGTCTCACAGTTCCCGCACAAAGGTTGCGGGGATTCTTGTATTTCGCTTCAGCTTCCGGAACCGTCTCGTTTATTCGCTTGAAATCCTCGTAAGTAATCACCGCTTCACCTCTTACCGTCAGCGTCTCTCTGACCGGCAGCGTCAGCGGAATGTTTTCAAACACTCTGGCATTATTCGTGATTACCTCTCCTATAATGCCGTTTCCTCTGGTAACCGCCTTGGCAAGCTCACCATTCTCATAAGTGAGGACGATTGTCAGTCCATCCAGCTTCCATGAGAGCAGCCCCTCCTTGTCGCCCAGCCATGCCTTGAGTGCTTCAGGATCCTTCGTTTTGTCGAGGGACAGCATTGGCGACGGATGCGTCTCCTTAGGAAGACTGCTTATTACCTGGTAGCCTACATTTACTGTTGGGCTGCCGGCAAGCACAATACCCGACTCCTTTTCCCACTGAACCAGTTCATCATAAAGTCTGTCATATTCCTGATTTGAGATTATTTCTCCCTCTTCCTGATAGTATACTCTCGAGGCGCTGTTAAGAAACGCCACCCTTTCTTCCATCAGTCTACGAATATCCTTCATTTCACACCTCACTAAAGCTTGTTCAAAGGAGCGATACCCAGAGCCAGTTTCTTCCTGTCTCCGCCGAAATCAACAGTAATCGTCTTGTCCGTCACTTCAAGAACCATACCATCACCGAATTTGTGATGATTTACCATGTCTCCTTCTCTGAATACTCCGCTCATGCTCTGCACCTTAGTCTGAGTGCTGCGCTGGGCAGCCTGAAGCCTGTCATACATGCGGAAAGGTTTGGCCGGCGGTATCGATGCGGCTGCACCGTCTCTGAAGAGAGCGTCGTTCTTTGCAGTTTTCCTCTCGTATATGCCGTCTCCATCCAGAAGCTTCTTGTCTATTTCACGCATGAACACGCTTTCTCGCGTAAAGTCCGTTTTGCCGTACATGGTTCTCATCTGGGCGCTTGTCATCCAGAGTCGTTCCATGGCTCTGGTAATTCCCACATAACAAAGTCTGCGTTCTTCTTCAAGACCGTCCGGTGTGTCCAGCGATCTCCATCCCGGGAAGAGACCATCCTCCATTCCCGGCATGAACACGAACGGGAATTCCAGCCCCTTGGCGCTGTGAAGAGTCATGAGCACCACAGCATCCTCGTCAGGATCATGATTATCTACTTCCGCAATCAGTGCTACGCCCTCCAGAAACTCAGCCAGAGTAATGTTAGGATTATCCTTTTCATAATCGTATATTACCGATTTGAATTCCATCAGGTTTTCCAGCCTGGCTTCAGCTTCAACTGTATTCTGGTCTGTCAAAGCCTGCATGTATCCGCTTCTAACAAGGAGCGCATCGTAAATATCCGATACCTTCATGTTGTCCTTTTCCTGGTGAAGACTCTCAACAAAAGCTGTGAACTCACTTATGCTGCGTGACACCTTCGCGGAGAATGAGCCGGAAACATCTTCATCAGCAAGCGTCTCAAAAATGCTCTCCTTTCGCACCATTGCCAGCGTCGCCATTTTCTCTACAGTTTTGCCTCCGATGCCTCGCTTAGGCTCATTGATAATGCGCATCAGAGCCAGATTGTCAGATTTGTTGAGCACCAGCCTCATGTAGCAGAGAATATCCTTGATTTCCTTCCTGTCGTAGTATCTGAGCCCGCCAAGAACACGGTAAGGAATATCTCTTCTTGAAAGGGCTTCTTCGAAAGTTCTCGACTGGGCATTAGTCCTGTAGAGTATTGCGAAATCGCTGTATTTCCTGCCGGGACCTTTGAGTCTGTTTATTTCCGATGCAATGAAGCCCGCCTCTTCTCTCTCGTCATCGGCACGTCTGTATATAATCTTGTTGCCGGCTTCCCTGCTCGTCCAAAGTTTCTTAGGTTTCCTGCCGGCATTGTTTCTGATAATCGAATGTGCAGCATCCAGAATGTTGGCCGTGGACCTGTAATTCTGCTCCAGCTTGATAACCTTGGCACCGGGATAGTCCTTCTCGAAATCAAGAATGTTCCTTATATCCGCACCTCGCCACTGATAGATGCACTGATCGTCGTCACCTACCACGCAAAGGTTGCCATGCTCCATAGAAAGCAGATGCACGAATTCGTACTGCAGGCGGTTGGTATCCTGATACTCGTCCACCATGATATACCTGAATCTGTTCTGATAATACCGAAGCACTTTAGGTTCCTGCTCCAGCAGTTTCACAGCATTCCATAGCAAATCATCGAAGTCCATGGCATTGTTGTTCAGCAGTTCTTCTCTGTACCTGCCGTAAACCTTGGCAATGGTCTCCGTTTTGAAATCTTCCCCGTATTCGAGCAGATATTCGTCAGGTGTCAGCCTCTGCTCCTTGCACTTGCTAATGGTGCCGAGAAACATATTCACCGGGAACTTTTTGGGATCGATATTGAGTTCTTTGAGAATGTTTTTGATTACAGTCTTCTGATCAGATGGATCGTAGACAGTGAAATCCTGTCCGTATCCTATGTACTCGGCATGATGTCTCAATATTCTCAGGCATGCGGAATGAAAAGTCAGTATCCAAGAATTAAGACCCTCTCCAGCAAGGGTCTCAACTCTGTCTCGCATTTCTCCAGCAGCTTTGTTGGTGAAAGTAACTGCCAGAATGTTGTATGGATCAATGCCAATATTCTGTATCATGTAGGCAATGCGATGTGTCATGGTGCTCGTCTTGCCGCTTCCAGCTCCTGCCAGGATAAGCAGCGGACCATCTATGCACATTGCCGCTTCACGCTGTTTATCATTTAGTTTATCCAGTAGTCCTGCCATTTAAACCTCTAGAAAATGATATACTGAGTAACCAGCGACATGAGTCCATTGACGCACGGGCTGATAATAATATCTGTAATGTTGAATATGATAAGGGCAAACAGTATCAGATTGCCGTATCTGTAAAGATTCCAGTATAAATCAGTGGTCTTCAGATTGAACACTTCACCAATAATCGAGAATCCGTCAAGAGGCGGCACAGGAATCAGATTGAATATCATCAGCACGAAATTAATCATGATAACATAGATGACAATATTCCATATGATTTCTCCAAGTCCGCTGTATATGCCGTTTCCCATTACCATAACCAGAATCTTGGCTATTACCGCGAAAACAACAGCAACAATCAGGTTCATTGTAACGCCTGCAATGGATACAATGAATTCATCGCGTCTTCTGTTCCTGAAATTGTTAGGATTGATTTCTACCGGCTGTCCCCATCCGAAGCCGCAGAAGAGCAGAGCTGCGAAACCCAGCCAGTCTATGTGGGCAATTGGGTTTATTGTAACTCTTCCCTGCATCTTTGGTGTAGGATCATGAAGTTTGTATGCCGTCCATGCATGGGCAAACTCGTGGAAAGAAAGTCCGATAATTATGCCCGGAAGCAGCAGTATCTTGTACAGCAGCCAGTCTGTCGGGCTGGAATACTCACCTGCTCGGAACGAACTGAAAACCAGCACTACAATGAGCAGCAGAAACACCGGATTAATCTGCGATCTGTTTCTCAAATCAGCACCTCCTGATTTCGTCGATTACTCTTCTACAATTGTAACTGACTTCATTACCTGTGGAGTCTTAGGCTTATCCTGGAATCCTGTTGGAGTCTCCGCTATTCTGTCCACTGCATCAAGACCCTCTGTGATTCTGCCGAATGCAGCATAGTCTCCATCAAGGTACGGATAATCCGCATGCATGATGAAGAACTGTGAACCTGCTGAGTTAGGGCTCATTGCTCTTGCCATTGACAGTACGCCTCTCTCGTGCTTCAGGTTGTTTTCGAAGCCGTTCTTGGTAAACTCACCCTCGATTGTCCATCCCGGACCGCCTGTACCGTTGCCCTTTGGACATCCACCCTGAATCATGAATCCCGGAATAACTCTGTGGAATGTAAGTCCGTTATAGAAACCGTCATTTGCCAGCTTTACGAAGTTTTCTACTGTCTTTGGAGCAACTTCCGGATAAAGCTCTCCGCGCATAACGTCACCGTTTTCCATTTCGATAATTACTTTAATCATTGTATTTCTCCTCTTTACTACTTATTAAAAAAGTGTCTGCCGTCTTTCTCTGCATTTACTTTGGCTATTGCCGCTTCGATGGCTTCTGTCACTGTCAGTTCCGCCTTTTCGCTTTCTGATCTGAGCTTATACTCAACCTTGCCTTCTGCAGCACCTCTGCCTACTGTAATTGCAACAGGAATACCGATAAGATCCGCATCCTTGAACTTAACGCCCGGTCTTTCCTTACGGTCATCAACCAGAACTTCAACGCCTGCTTTCTCAAGTGCTGATGCGATTTCGTCGGCAACTGCCTCCTGCACTTCGTCACCCGCCTTGACGATTGTAACGATAACATGGTAAGGAGCCACTGACATCGGCCAGATGATACCATTATCATCATGGTTCTGCGGCATGTCGATAATAGCCTGGAAAGTTCTCGAAATGCCTATGCCGTAACATCCCATCACTATAGGCTGATCCTTTTGGTTCTCATCCTTGTATGTGCATCCCATAGGTTCTGAGTACTTGGTTCCCAGCTTGAAAATCTGACCCACTTCAACACCTCTTGCCTGCTTTACTGTACCTCCGCAAACAGGACAGATGTCTCCTTCCTTGAGAGTCTTGATATCAACTACAATGTCTCCTTCATAATCTCTGCCGTAGTTCATGTTGATGTAGTGATAGTCTTCATCACATGCTCCTGCGCAAAGGTTTCTGAGTCCCGGCAGCTCGCTGTCAACTACGATTTTGCAGTCATGAAGACCCTTAGGACCTGTGAATCCGCCCACGCAGCCTGTTGCCGCAGACATCTTTTCTTCGTCAGCAAACTCGATGGCGTATTCGTGAACGCCAAGCGCATTGACAAGCTTGGTCATGTTAAGTTCTCTGTCGCCTCTTACGAAAGCTGCTACATATCCATCCTCTTTGCCTTCTTCGTCATATGTAACGAAAAGAAGCGCTTTGATTGTCTGTTCCTTCGGAATGTTGAGGAATGAAGCTACTTCTTCGATTGTCTTGGTTCCCGGTGTGTTGACTTTTTCCAGCGGGAGCATCTCAACATCGTCTTGAGCAGGAGCATCAACACATGCTGCCTTTTCAACTGTTGCTGCAAGGTCACAGTCATCACAGTAAACGATTTCACTTTCTCCGTATTCGCAGAGGGCTGTGAATTCGTGGGAATTGCTTCCTCCTATTGCGCCGGTATCTGCTTCAACCGGTCTGAAAGTAAGTCCGCATCTTGTGAAAACATTGGTATATGCTTCGTACATGTCCTTATAGCTCTCGTCAAGACCTGCTTCATCTCTGTCAAATGAATAGTTGTCCTTCATGATGAAGTCTCTTGATCTCATCATGCCGAAGCGCGGTCTGGCTTCGTCTCTGAATTTGTTCGAAATCTGATAAATGCTGAGTGGAAGCTGCTTGTATGAAGATACATCACTTCTTATGATGTCGGTGAACACTTCTTCAGCAGTAGGTCCCAGGCAGAATCCTCTGTTGTTTCTGTCACTGATTCTCCACATTTCAGGTCCGTATGCACTCCACCTGCCTGATTCCTCCCACAGTTCTCCCGGCTGGAGCACTGAAGTTCTGATTTCCTGGCAGCCTTTGGCATCCATTTCTTCTCTGACAATGTTTTCGATTTTTCTTACTGTCCTCCATCCGAAAGGCATGTAGCTGTAAATTCCTGCTGCTGTCTTTTTGATCATTCCTGATCTCAACAGCAGGATATGACTTGGAATCTCAGCTTCCTTTGGCACCTCTCTGAGAGTCTTAAAATGCATTTTTGATAATTTCATTTACTGCTTTCTCCTTACCTGTATATAGAGCACACAGCCTGAGCTGCAATGCCTTCTTCTCTTCCTTCAAACCCCAGTCTTTCGGTAGTTGTCCCCTTGATATTGACTCTTGACTTATCTATGTCAAGAATTCTCGCCACATTAGCCTCCATCTCATCTATGTACGGCGAAATTTTCGGCTTCTGGGCAATTACTATTGCATCAATGTTTGCCACTCTGTAAAAGTTTTCGTCGAGCACAGATTTGACGCGCGCAAGCAGTTCAAGAGAACTTATTCCCTTATAGGAATCGTCATTGTCCGGGAAATGTCTGCCTATATCCCCTTTGCCTGCGGCTCCAAGGAGAGCATCCATAATCGCATGCAGAAGCACATCCGCATCTGAATGTCCGTCAAGGCCTCTGTCGTATGGTATGTCCACTCCCCCTATTATCAGTTTCCTTCCACCGGCAAGGGCATGTACATCATATCCTGTTCCTACTCTGTTCTCCATTGGCAGATCTTCCTTCGTTGTAATCTTAATGTTCTGGTATTCACCCTGAACCAGCTCAATGTGGTAGCCGGCTCGCTCGACAAGTTCAGCATCATCAGTACCGTAGTAGCCTGACTCCATTGCCGCCTGGTATGACCTGATCAGTTCAGCTTTCCTGAACCCCTGCGGCGTCTGAACAGAAACGAATTCACTTCGGTCCATGCTGGTGCTGCCGCCTTCTCCGTTTCTTCTGATGCTGTTCTTTAGAGCAACGCATGCTACCGCCGCTCCCTTGTCAGCTGTAGTTTCAATAACGCTTCTTACTACTTCCTCACTCACATAAGGTCTTGCCCCGTCATGTATCAGTACATATTCAACACCCGGATGCATCAGATTGATTTCCATCAGTGCATTGTAGACTGAATCCTGACGCTCTTTGCCGCCTGCAACAATTGATGAGACTTTGGTTATCCCAGCCTTATTTACTAGCGTCCTGCAGTGTTCCACATATTCCCGGTTGGTTACAACGAAAATATAATCAACCTCGTCCATATGCTGGAATGTCTTGAGAGTTTTGACAATTATCGGAATTCCGCCGATTTCCAGAAACTGCTTAGGAACTTCGCTTCCCATGCGTGTTCCCTTGCCTGCAGCTGCAAGAATTACGGCTACGCGTTTATTGTTATACATGCACTGCCTCCTTCTGTTCCCCTATCTGTTTCCTGTTTCTGCAGGTTTTGCAAATATCATTCTTCCCGCAGAAGTCTGAAGTACACTTGTCACTACAACCTTAATGGTATTGCCGATAAACCTGATACCATTCTCTACCACTATCATTGTTCCGTCATCCAGATATGCCACTGCCTGCCCCTTGTCCTTGCCTTCCTTGATGAGCGATACAATCATGTGCTCTCCAGGAAGCACTACAGGCTTGAGCGTATTGGCCAGCTCATTGATATTGAGCACGTCCACACCTTTTATAACGGCTACTTTGTTAAGATTAAAATCATTGGTCACCACCTTGCCGCCTGTCATCTGTGCAAGTTTCAGAAGTTTAATATCCACTTCCGGAATGTCAAGCAGCGCCTGGTTTTCTTCTGTTGCATAGATTTCGATACCGTATTCAGACTGCATCTTCTTGACAATGTCAAGACCTCTCCTGCCTCTCTGCCGCTTGAGCGAGTCTGAAGAGTCTGCAATGTGCTGAAGCTCAATAATTACAAACTCGGGCACAATAATATGTCCTTCTATGAATCCGGTTCTCATGATATCTGAAATTCGTCCGTCAATAATGACGCTGGTATCGAATATCTTCGGCGACATCTCCGATTTCTGCTTGCTTCTGATTCCTGCATTGCTTCTCCTTGAGGCAATCAGGTTTCGCATGTCCACGCTTCTTCTTGTTGCCACTATAATACCCAGATAACCTAATATAATGTATGTAACAATATTAAGTATTACACCAAGGTACGGGATATTAATGCTCGCATAGATCTGACTGATTAAATAGGCGATAATGAGACCTGTTATCAGCCCTACGGTTCCTGTCATGAGTTCATTTGTTGAAATCTTGGACAGGTCGGATTCTATGCCTTTGGCAACGACATTGCTTCGCCTCTGAAGCAGTGGTGTCAGTCTAAAAAATAACAATCCAAAAATAATTACAAATAAAGCTGCCGCGCAGACTTCCTGCACCGGCGAAAACCGTATCCACTCTTCATGGCCCGCTTTAACAATCACAAACTGCGATAATGCGAAAACGCCGTATCCAATGATAGCACCTGCAACAGTAATGAATGCTCTTACTACTTTTTTTAGCATCTTTTCCCTCCTTTCCCACAAGATTCTGTTGTCAGGTCATACCTATCGGATAGTATATCATAATTCCTACACCTATCCAATTAATTGTGTTACAATTATTACAGTTTCATCACAGTAAAATCACATAAGAAAAATATATTAAAATGAGAGAATTCAGCTGATCAGTCATGATGAAGGAGGTAAAGTGTGGCAAGGTTGCTTATCGTAGATGACGAACAGAACATTAGAGAAGTAATAAGGGAATACTCGGAATTCAACGGTCATGAGGTGACAGAGGCAGCGGATGGAATGAGCGCTGTCGGACTTTGTAAACTCAATGATTATGATTTGATTGTTATGGATATAATGATGCCGAAGCTCGACGGCTACTCAGCATGCAAGGAAATCCGCAAAACCAAGGATATTCCGATTATCATGCTCAGCGCAAGAGGCGAGGAATACGATAAACTGTTCGGATTCGAACTGGGCATTGACGATTATGTTGTCAAACCGTTCAGTCCCAAGGAGCTTATGGCCAGAATCAATGCAGTCCTGTCAAGGAAGTCAGGTGCATCAGCTCCGGTATCAGAAGTCATGACCTTCGACGGTCTTGAAATCAATATTCCGGCAAGAACAGTAACTGTAGACGGCAAGAAGGTTGAACTGACACCGAAGGAATATGATCTTCTCTTCTATCTTGTCGAGAACAAGAACATTGCCCTTTCCAGAGACAAACTTCTCTCGGACATCTGGGGATACGATTTCTTCGGTGATGACAGAACCATCGATACACACATTAAAAATCTTAGAAACAATCTGGGTCCATACCGTGACTTCATCGTCACCCTGAGAGGAGTTGGCTATAAATTTGAAGCATAATTTCAAGCTGGATACCCACAGCATCAAATTCAAAACCTGGATGTACTTCGTGCTGTTCACCACTATGCTCATTCTGCTTCTATGGGCGCTTCAGGTCTTCTTCCTGAACACCTTCTACGAATCAATGAAGAGCCAGCAGACATCCAAGATAATCAATACCATTAACGAGACATACTCGAACAGCTCGCCTTCGCAGTTTCTTCGCAAAGTTGAGAACGTTGCAGATTCCAACGACCTCTACGTCTACCTGGTGGATTCAAACGGTGTAATGACATCGTTCCAGCCATCTGAAGAAGTTGCCGGAGCCGGCTTCTATTATCAGCAGATAAACACTGTGCGAAAGTATCTCAAGGAGAGTCCGGACGGCAGTGTTCAGCTGCGAATAAAAGGTGTGGACAATACAAAGGAAGTACTGGCTTACGGTGCTGTTCTTGACAGCCCGGGCAAAGCCACCTTCAGCATTTATCTGTTCTCACCTCTGTGGCCTGTTAAATCCACAATAGGAATACTCACAAATCAGCTGCTTTACGTCACATTCATCGCACTGACTGTAGCGTGCATACTTTCGGTATATCTTTCGACCCGAATCACACGTCCTATACGTGAAATTGCCCGCTCTGCCGAACGTCTGGGTTCAGGAGAATACGGCATTGTTTTCAGAGGCGGTCACTACACCGAAATCAACAATCTGGCAGACACTCTGACAAGTGCTTCCATTGAACTTGAGAAGTCCTATGCCCTCCAGAAAAACCTGGTTGCCAATGTATCTCATGACCTTAGGACTCCGCTTACAATGATTCGCTCCTATGCAGAGATGATTCGCGACCTTTCCGGAAACGACCCGGTCAAAAGGGAGAAGCATCTTCAGGTCATCATTGACGAAACAGACAGGCTTAACAATCTTGTCGAAGATCTGCTTGCCGTATCCAGGATGCAGTCCGGTAAAATGACGCTGAACGTAACAGAGTTCAATCTGTCTGAAACGGCCAGAGCCATAGTAAGCACCTATGAAATCAGAAACGAGGAAGGCTACAACATTTCACTTGACTGCCCTTCTGAGTTTTATGTAAGTGCCGACGAAGAAAAGATTAAGCAGGTTATCACAAATCTGATAAACAATGCAGTCAAGTTCTGCGGCGATGACAGGCAGGTTAAGGTTTCACTTTCACGAAGCCGCGTTCACTCCAGCGTAATCTGCCGCGTTGAAGATCACGGCATAGGCATTGCCGGCAACGAGCTGGAGCATGTATGGGACAGATATTATAAAGCAAGTTCAAATATGGTAAGAAGTACGGAAGGTTCCGGGCTGGGCCTTTCTATTGTCAAGGAGATTATGGTTCTTCACAGAGCTGAATACGGAGTTGACAGCACATTAGGTCAGGGCACCGTCTTCTGGTTTGAGCTGCCTCTTTCTCGAATAGATCAGACTGCCGTGAAGCCTGAATTCACACTGAGTGACGGCAGCATTCTGGGAGACAAAATAAAGGAGAAAATGTAAATGAGCAAATGTTTGATTGACTGCGATTTTCATACTCACACCGGGTTCAGCGACGACTGTTATGTGTCCTTCGACACGATGATTGAAGGCGCCATTGCATCGGGAATCAGAACTCTTGCAATAACAGATCACTACGATCCGGGATATCCGGATCCCGAATTCCCATTCACCCTGGAATTTGACGAATATCACCGCGCCCTTGACGATGCTGTCTCAAAGTATGCGGGTGTCATCAACATTCGCAAGGGTATGGAGATTGGAATCTGGGGAGGAATGTTCAACGAAAGCATGACCAACCTTGATGAGGCGGACAGAGCAGTGAATGCTTTTGACCACGATTTCATCATCGGCTCCTTCCACTGCATGAGGCAGGATGATCTCTACAGATATGACTTTGCCAATGCTGACAGACCTTCAGAACTTGAAGATTTCTATGCGTTCATGCATGAAAGTCTCCGCAAATTCATGAATTTCGATGTGCTTGGCCATTTCAGCATCATAGACAGATATATTGGAGAAATACTGGATTACAGTCCGGTTGAAGACATAATCGACGAAATACTCAAACTGCTTATCAATAATGGCAAGGGAATTGAAATCAATACATCCAGTTTCAAATACGGCACAGGCATCTGGCTGCCGAGGGAATCCATACTGAGAAGATATCACGAACTGGGCGGTGAAATTCTCACATTCGGTTCTGATGCACATGAACCTCAGTATTATCGGTATCACTTTAACGATGCAGTCCAGCTTGCCGCAAATCTGGGTTTCAGATACTACTGCACATTCAAGAACCGCACGCCTGAATTCCACAGGATGCCTTTATAGACGATTCGGCTTTGGTTAACATAATACCGCGCAAAATGCGCGGTATTTTTTACATTTGTCCTATATGCCTTACATTTTCTGTAAACGAAAAAGGGTATCGAACGATACCCTTCTCATAGTTGTTATCTAAGCTTATATCATGTTTCCCTAAATAACACGATAATTATGCTCCTATTCTACAAATTATGCAAGCACTTCCTTGAGTACATCCAGGAATACTCTGCAGTCATCAGGATAAATTTCACCCATGTTTGCAACCTGGAACATTCCCATAGCTTCGAACTTACCCTTGCCTGGATAGATTGTATATCCCTTGGCGTCCAGTGCATCAATGAACTGGTTCAGATCCTTGCCTTCAGGAAGGAATACTGAAGTTACAGTGCTTGACATGAGTTCTTCGTCAATGAGGAACTTGAGTCCCAGTTCTTTGAGACCTGCTCTGAGGATTCCTGCACACTCTCTGTATCTGGCATTTCTTGCTTCGATGCCGCCGTCTGCCAGCGCATTGTCAAGAGCTACATCAAGAGCCCAGAAGAGATTAACGTTTGGAGTGTTTGGAGTCTGGTTGCATTCTTCTGCTTTCTTATAGTGCTTAGCAAGATTGAGGTAAACGTTTCTTCCCATCTCAGGTGTGAGTGTTTCCATTGCTGCCTTCTTGCCGCAGATATATGCTGAACCAGGATATGCTCCCAGACACTTGCCGCCTACTGAAGTAGCAAACGTGATGTTCATGTCCTTAACATCGATAATTTCTCCTGCTGCTGCTGAAACGCAGTCAACATGATACCACTTGTCATACTTGGCTGCCAGTTCGCCAACAGCCTTTACAGGGTTGATCATGCAAGTTGAAGTTTCATGGAATACCATGCAGATCATCTTGATTTCAGGGTTTGCCTTGATTGCTTCTTCAACCTTGTCAAGATCAGGAAGCTCTGCCCATTCGAATGAACAGTCAACAAGCGGAATGTTGTACTTTTCGATGATCTCAAGAAGTCTGTTACCGAATTCTCCGTTTCTGATAAGAAGAACCTTGTCTCCTTCTTCGAAAACTGATGAGATTACTGTTTCATTTGCTGATGTGCCTGAACCTGAAATCAGAACTGATCTGTATGATTCGTCTGCCTTGAACAGCTGATTGATCTTGGCAGTTGTCCTTGCGAAAAGTTCTTCGAATTCAGGGCTTCTGTGGCAGATATCATAGTGTGTGAGGGCCTGTCTTACGTTTTCTTTTACCATGATTGGGCCTGGGCTGAATAATTTTGGTGCGCTCATTTTAAATTCCTTTCTTTATGCCATCAGTACTCGGTACGATGGTACGTGTTAATATGTGATAATATGTGAATAATGTAATAATATAATGTGAACTAATTAAGTAATATTTAACGCTTCAGCTTATTAATCAGATTATTCCTCTGACCAGTTCTTGGCTCTCTCAACAGCTCTGTGCCAGTTATAAAGAAGCGTCTCGCGTTCATCTATGCTCATCTTTGGCTCATATCTCTTAGCCAGCTTCCAGTTTCTTTCAAGATCGCTGATTGAATCAAATTCTCCGATTCCCAGAGCTGCAATCTGCGCTGCTCCAAGAGCTGTTGTATCTTTGATTACAGGAACGTCAACCGGAATCCCCAGAAGGTCTGCCTGGAATTGCATGAGGAAGTTGTTTGCCGAAGCGCCTCCGTCAACTCGCATTATGCTGATAGGCATTCCTGAGTCAGTTTTCATTACATCAAGATTATCCTTTATCTGATATGCAGTAGACTCGAGCGTCGCTCTGACAATGTGCTCACGCGTTGTTCCGCCTGTAATTCCCACCATTGTGCCTCTGGCATATGAATCCCAGTGAGGTGCCGCAAGACCTGTGAAAGCCGGTACGAAATATACTCCGCCGTTGGATCCGGCTTCAAGTGCCATTGCCTCAGTCTGTGCAGCGTCATCTATGATTCTGATACCGTCTCTCAACCACTGAGTAGCTGCTCCGGTAATATATACGCCTCCGTCAAGTGCGAAAGTCAGCTTGTTATTGAGACGCCATGCAACTGTTGTAAGCAGTCCGTTCTTGGAATATACAGCATTATCTCCTGTGTTCATCAGCATGAATCCGCCGGTTCCGTATGTACATTTAATAGCGCCAGGTTTAAAGCATGCCTGACCGAAGAGTGCCGCCTGCTGGTCAACAACAGATCCCGAAATAGGAATACGTGCACCGCAGAAATCAAGCGGATCGGTCACACCGTAAACCTGTGAGCTGTCGCAGATTTCAGGAAGTATGGACTTGTCGATTCCCAGAATATCAAGAATATCATCATCCCACTTGCCTGTGTGTATGTTCAGCATCATTGTTCTCGAAGCAGTTGATGCGTCAGTTACATGCACACGGCCGTGAGTCATTTTCCAGATAAGCCATGTATCAAGTGTTCCTGCTAGAACTCTGCCGTTTGCAACCTTTTCCCTGACTCCTTCAACGTTATCGATAATCCATTTTATCTTAAGTCCGCTGAAGTATGAGTCAGCCATAAGTCCGGTTTTCTCCCTTATGAGTTCCCCGTACTCTGCAGTCAGCTCATCGGCGTATCTTGCCATTCTTCTGTCCTGCCATACTATGGCATTGTAAAGCGGCTGTCCTGTTACCTTATCCCAAAGCATTACGGTTTCACCCTGGTTGTCGATTCCTATGCATGCAACGCATGACTCATCAACACCACCCAGTTTGAGAGCCATATTCATTGACTCCATAACCTTCTGCCAAAGTTCCATCGGGTCGTGCTCTACCCATCCAGGCTTAGGATAGTACTGCGTATGCTCCTTATACCCTCTTGCTACAATGTTCCAGTCCTCATCAAGAAGCAGTGTAGTAGTACCTGTCGTTCCCTGGTCAAGTCCGATATAGTACTTTTTTTTCATTTTTTTCCTTTCCGCCAATCAGCCGGCGTTAAAACGGTGTCTATTTTATATCCGGAATATAGCTGTCGATTCTGTTATAATCCAGATTTTTGAACCTGTTGTTCTTGTACTCGCCTGAGGAGCAGTGAACCAGTTTCTTATACATTCTGTTCATGTGTGCATGATCGAAATACCCACTGTCAACAGCAATGTTTACGAGACGTGCATCCTCATTATCGCTTATTTTGTCCATGGAAATCTGCAGTCTTACAATCTGTGAAAACAGCTTGGGCGGCATGCCTACACATCTCTCAAACAGCTTTCCTATATGTCTTGATGTGAAACCTGTCTCTTCAGCAAGTGCGTCTATCTTGATGTTGCCCTTCAAACTGTATATTCTATCAATGCAGTATTTGACAAGGTAATTTGCATCCTCACCCTTCTGATGAACACGAATCACCTTGGAAACAAGTCCCAATCTTTCGGACAGCGGAATGTCCCTTCCAAGAATTCCGATAACCTGCTTGCCCCATTCAACCACATCCTCAAGAGGCACACATCGGTTTGTGTATACTGCGGCTGATTCACTGGTAATCATCTCTCCTGCGCCGGGCATGAAATGCATTATTACATACTCAACATTCGGGTTTACCGTAATCTTGCGAATTTCATCTGTTGCTCCACACAGATAACCGCTTATCTTCTCATTCTCCCTAATAAAAACAATGGATATGCATCCATCGGGAAGCACTGCAGTATTAAAAGGCACATCCAGTACAGATTTAAAATATAACATATCATTAAGTGTCATATACAAAGGATGTCCGAAGTAGACTTTGATAGTATCAACGTCCAAATTTGTGTCGTCGATGAATCTGGAATCATAGCTGCTTCGCTGTTCAGAAGTAGCCAGATACTGCTGCCTGCTAATGATGAAAGACATTTTTTACCTCTCGGTAGTATAAATCAGAACTCACATATTTATGTTTTTATCCTATCACCCCATATAAATTGCGTCAATGTCCGTTTTTTCCTATTTATAACATTCACATTTGTATTATAATTTGTTCATTGTTAAATTATTGTTAAATATTTCATTGATTTATAGTCATTTATCAGTTGTTTTTCGTTGAGAGGTTGAGTTAAGAAAGGAGCTGTGATTTATGGAAGTACTGCAGGGAATGTCAGTAGACCGAATGGTAATAATATTCCCCACTGCATTAGTTGCAATGTATGTAATCATTAGTGTACAGAAATCACTAAGCTCCAGAGAAAGCCGGTATCCGGGACTCGTTATACCTGTACTTTGTTTCATTGTTTCAACGGTTCTTGCAATCAGACCGCTGATTGTTGCAGACGCCGGAGCAGACACTGGTCTCGGTATCTACTGCCTGAGAATGTGGCTTACTTTCAATATAGCCACAGTCATATTCTTATTCCCGTATTTCATTCAAAGAAAAAGACTTCGAGAGCTTAAGGAATATTACGAAGCTCATCCGGAAGAGCTCGAAACATCGGAAGGCACAGAACCTGAACCTGCTGACCCAGATAAGTAAACTAACAGAAGTCGATATTGGAAACACTCACATGCAGCCGTATCACTGTTTTAGCAAGCGCTGCTGTGCCGGTTATTCGGATTTGCCGATAAAACTAGTTACATTACATGGATTGGAACTGACCACGGTTATAATATATTGCTTCAATATTTTATAATATTCACTTATTACTATTATTCATATTATTTTAGGAGGAGTTATTACTATGGAAAAGAACAATGCTAAAACCCAGTCGCTTAACAGAACGCTGGGTCTGGCAGAATGCGTCACTATTACAGCGGGTGCTGTAATCGGCGTAGGTCTGTTCACTGTAGGTTCACAGATTGTTGGACTTATGGGCGGTACTGTAATTGTTGCATCACTGATAGCATTCGTGATGATTCTGTTCCCATGCGCAATGTATGGTGAACTTGGTGCTGCACTCCCACTTGCCGGCGGTACTTATTCCTACGCAAAGAGAGCCATTAACTATCCTACTGCCGTATTC
>JALEUQ010000122.1 GCA_022780965.1 Clostridiales bacterium | reverse complement strand
AATTTTATGGTCTTTTTATGAATAATTCACTCCGTATTTACGTTTGACGCGATTTATGCCTGTAATCATAGGTCTTGCAAGGAGCATCAGGAATACTGCAGTCGCCAGGCCATGAACAAGATTGAAATAAAGTGCCGCTCCATATACGCCCAGCACCGTCGCCGTTGTAGGTTCATCTGTTATTGCAAGTATGGTCCATATGTCCACAATACCACCGTACAAAACGAAAGCTGCACATGCACCGAACACAATAATCGCCGCCCTTTGGATACGTCCTGCATTCCTGATATTCTGTGAAACTCTGTAAAACAGCACCCCCGCCAGATACCCGACCAGTGCCGAAGCTATCATCTGCCAAGGAGTCCACGGACCCTGCCCGAAAAAGAAATTGGATACAAATGCCGCCATTGCTCCCGTTAGAAATCCGGATTCCCGTCCCATGGCTGCACCTGCTATTATTACAATTGCCAGCATGGGTTTGAAATTGGGAATCATAAAAAACGCGCCGCGTCCCACAACAGCTGCTGTCACCATGACTACTATCAGTACTATTTCGCGTGCCTTGGGCTGCCTCCGTTCAAATTTCCAGAAAAACGGCACCATGGCATACAGAATCAGCAGCAGACTCACAACCATGTACCTGTGGCTGTCAGAGATGAAATATCCTGCATATACAGTGGCCGCCGCCAGAATCAACATCGCCGCTTCAATGCCGTGTCCTGCGTTCCGGCGTATGCCGTCATCCTTCACTTTGACACATTCTATATCTTCTCTCTCCGGCTTATCAGAATTGTCTCCGGAACAGCCGCCTGCATGGCCCTCATTTCCGTTATTATCATCCGTATCACTTGAATCTGCCTTGCCTTCAGACACACTACCTTCAATATTCCGGGCAATCAGTTCAACGACATCTTCCCCTGTAACAGCATTTTCGAATACGTGCCTTGACATTCTGTTTGCCGCCGTAGTATAGAAGCTGTTTCCAGCGAAGAACTTCCCGGGAGTCCCTTCTGTGACTATAATTCCGTCAAACATCATGGCACATCTGTCAGCATTGGCGCCGCAGAATTCCACGTCATGGGATACCATAACGATTGTCATTCCATCCTTTTGCAGCTGTCTGAGAATGGCTGCAAGTTTCTCCTTGAAACTGTTGTCCATTCCTTTGGTCGGCTCATCGAGAAGCAGCAGTTCAGGTTCTGTCAGAAGCACCTTGGCAAGTGCTGCCCGCTGCTGTTCACCACCGGAAATATCATATGGATGCGAGTCCAGGATATGCATGATGTCTACCTGCTTAGCAATTCTCATTACTGCGTCATGCACCGCATCTGAACCTTCGCCCATGTCTCGTCTCATGACCGCCAGTTCTTTGAACACTGTATCTTCTGTGAAAAGAGTCTGCGGATTCTGGGGCAGCATCGATGTTCGCAGGGAGTTTTTCATTTTGCCTCGCTGCCGCCTGTTAATACCGCTCAAAATGCCAAGAAGCGTTGTTTTACCTGTCCCGTTGCCTCCAAGGACAGCAAGTATTTCGCCCGAATATACCTTGAGATCAAGTCCTCTGATGACATCCTCACCTTTATTATATGCAAACCATATGTTTTTCATTTCCACTGCAGCCGCCTGCTGCGGACGACCGGTTTCATTAAGCCGTGTAACTGATAGCGAATAATCAGCCAGTACTGCATCAAGCCATCTTCTGCCATCCCTTACTGTGAGAGGGAATATGGATTTGTCATTATCATATTCTGATGACATTGATGCTATCTGAGCAGTAACAGGCATTGATTTGAACATTGGATGGCTCATATTAAGCAGCTGTTCACACACGTCTTCGGGAGCACCGAGCGCATCTGTCCTTCCCTTATCCATTACCAGCACTCTGTCAGCTGCAGGAATCACCTCATCAAGGCGATGCTCCGAAATAATTACAGTTGTTCCGAGCTCACGGTTAATTCGTATTACCGTCTCGATGAAATCTCCCGCTGCAATAGGATCAAGCTGAGATACAGGTTCGTCTAGAATCAGAACCTGAGGCTGCATTACCATTACTGCAGCAAGATTAAGCAGCTGTTTCTGGCCTCCCGACAGGGTATGCACTTCTCTGTGGAACCAGCTCTCTATGCCGAAGAAACTTGCCATTTCAGCAACTCTAAGGCGTATGATATTCTGATCAATCCCCAGAGACTCAAGGCCGAATGCCAGTTCATGCCATACTTTGTCAGTCACAATCTGATTGTCAGGGTTCTGCATGACATAGCCGATCAGTCCTGCCTGCTCCTTCTGACTGAGACTGTCCAGATTCCTTCCTTCATACCTTATGGTGCCATTCCTCTTGCCGGCAGGTGTCAGAGCCGGTTTAAGATTTCTGAGCAGTGTTGTCTTGCCTGAACCCGACTGTCCGCATACAGCCAGAAACTCCCCCTTGTGTATGTTCAGATTTATCCCTTCAAGTGCAGGTTCATCTCTGTCCGGATATGTGAATGTCAGTTCTTCAATTGTGAACGTTTCCATGACGCTGCCTCCCCAATCTGAATTATTGCCGGCATGAAACAGATAATTCCATATGCCGCATATGCTGCGATGCCCCATCCATCTAACGGAGCCATGATAATATCCGGATAAAACTCTACACTGCAGCTTCCCGCTGCAATACCTGCAAGTACCGCAGCGCATCCTGCCCCCATTATGATGAAAACTGTCACGTCACGGCTTTCCATTTTAAAAATACTGAACGAAGTTCGACCTTCAATGCCGTATCCTCTCGCCTTCATGGAATCTGCCGTGTCAATTGAATTCTCAAGTGACCAGGTGAACATGGCCGACATGATTCGTGCTCCCCTTCTCAATCGTGATTTCAACCCAGTGTCTCCGGCTGCCCCGCCTGCGCACTTCTGTGCATCCGACACTTTGCGAATTCGGCTTCTGAAATTAGGTACGAAACGGAGCACCATCGAAAACACCAGTGATGTTGCAGGTATGATTCGTCCAAACAGATATATGAATTTGTCACTTGTCATCACCCTGTTGTAACAGTAAAACCACATCATTACAGAAGCTATCATCAGGCCCGCCAGAAGCCCGTAAACTGTTGCTTCCAGTGTGATCTGACTGTATTCCGTATAGAACAGAACCGTATTACCTCTGTGATTTACCAGCGGATTTACCACAGTTACAACCGCCACTACAGGAAGCAAAAAGCACAGCGAGAACTTCGCCGCGCTTTTGCCTGCCGATATTATTCCGTATGTCAGTGCTCCCAGTGTGCCTACACCCAGGAACACTGGATGTATCAGAAATATTCCCATTCCGATAACCATGCAGAAAAAAGCAAAATTCACAACAGGATGATATGTTTCAAAAGCGTTTCTCATAACGCAGATATCTCCTGACTATTTAACTTTAACTGTCTTGGCAGCGCTCCATGATGAATAGTATCTTGTTCCGTCAACTGTCTTGTATGTTCTTATCTGAACGTACTTGCGACCTTTGCCGACGCGCCAGATATTCTTCCATGTTATGCTGTTTTTCTTAATGGTTACCTTCTTGCTTCCGCTCATGTTCTTGTGTGAGCTGTATCTTATCTGGTAGCCTGATGTCTGTGTCTTCTGCTTCTTCCAGCTTACTTTGATTTTTTTGCCGCCCAGGGCAGAAACCTTTATCAGCTTTGTCTTAGGTGGATTGATTCTGAACTTGTAAACTTTACTGAAAGAGTAGATGCCTGTGCCCTTGACTGTTGCTGATGCAGTTCCAACCTTTGTATTGTTTTTGTATGATACTGTGTAGTCTCTTCCTTTGACCAGGCTGATTCCTTCCTTGTCTTTAACGGTTACTGAAGGGGTTTTGGCCTTGCCGCTGTATGTGTATGATGCTGCTGCAAGCGATGCACTGCCGAAGTCTGCGACTACGGTAAACCTGACTGGATTCATAATGACCGGTGTGCTTTCGTCATTGCATGCTGTAATGTAGTATGTGCCGGTTCCTGAAGGTGCAGTAAATGCAAGATTGCCATTTTCGTCTGATACTGCGTCAATTGTTTCAGTGCTTCCTGATGAAATGTTCACAAATCCAGCCTTAACGCCTGCCAAAGGTTTGGCGGCAGCTTTCATTGCTGCAGCGTCTTTGTAAAGATATGCGCTCATCACAGACGTTCCGCTCAATTTAGCCTTGACTCTGCTTCCTGCGATTACCTTCTGTGCCATGTCAACGTATCCCAGACAGTCACCATAATTCACCTCATCATTGTATACATAAAAGTCGACAACATCACCTGTTACAACCTTCTGAGTTGATACAGTAGTTCCGTTGTAGCCGCCCCATGAACTCTCAGTGCCGTCATTAGGGAAGCCGCCGTTAAGGAGAAATCCGCTGCCGAAAGTTTCATATCCATAGACTTTTGACATATATCCGCTGCTGTTGCCGACAAGATATTCTGACACTGTCTCACTGCTAAAATCGTCTCCGAACACCATCTCGTGAGATTTTACCAGTGCATCAAGAGCCGATACGTTTTCCGACTGAGGCACATTGTCTGTAAAACCGTATTTTTCAGCAAGATCCGATGATACCGTTACTGTCTCCAGTCCGTGAAGATATCCGCCTCCCATCTGTGACCTCACGGTTACCTTCGCTTCAACTTTGTCATCCGCAAAAGTCATGCATGTGCTTCCCGCAATCATGGTTACCGCCACAACCAGGGAAATTGCCAGTGATAAAATTCTCTTTTTCATTTTATACATCCTTTTCTTTCTCAATTTATGATTATAATAACAGCTATCTGATTTTGACCTTCTTTATTGTCGAATAGTTTCCGTAATACTTTGTTCCGGATACAGTTTTATACGCTCTCACCTTAACGTAATAGTACTTCTTCTTTGTCAGTTTCTTGATTGTCTTCTTTACTGTCGAGTACCTGGTCACATTGACATTCTTGTTGCCGCTTGAGAATTTGGAGCTTCTTGAGTATGTAATCTGATATCCTGTGATTCCTGTCATCTTCTTCCATTTGACAGTCATCTTCCTGGAACCGGCATATACTTTGACTCCTGAAACAGTCTTGGGAACAACAGTAACTGTAACCTTAGCCGTATCCGGCAGATATGACTCTGTTTCAGCTGCTTTGACTGTAATTACAGTTTTGCCTATTCCCTTAATAGTCACAAGTCCGTCCGCGGATACCTGGGCGACACTTGGCACTGATGAACTGTATGTAAGCTTGCCGTCAGCTGATGCTCCCAGTTTGAATGCTGATGCTCCGTA
>JALEUQ010000112.1 GCA_022780965.1 Clostridiales bacterium | reverse complement strand
TCTAGAGGTGTACTGCCGTCCGTCCATGTAACTGTAACGTCATCATGAAGACTGATCTGCTGCATTACCATCTCTACAATGTGGTAGCCGTTATCCAGCACTCCTTTTACGTCAAGGCTGAGGTTAACCTTGGCGAATGACTGAATTGTAATTGTATTGCTTAACATGACTATGCTCCTTTATTAAACTACAGAAATTATACCACAGCCTGCATATCAATAAAAAAGGATGTCTCTGTCGAAACATCCTTTACCGAGTCTTAGCAGCTAATGGTTATCGCAGCCGTATCTGCTCTGCGGGAGGGCGTTTATTTTTTCTTGCCACCCTTCTTGTTCTTCTGCTTGCCTGACTGACCCTTAGGGTTTGTGCTCTGACTATTCTTGGCCTGGGTTGTTACAACCTTAACCTTGTATTCTGAGCCGGCAGCGGAGATAGGTCTTCTTGCAGATACTCTCTTGTTGTACTGCTTGGCTTCTTCTGCTCTGATTTCTGCTTCGAGTGCCTCTATTTCGGCGCGTCTTCTCTCTGCAGCCTCAGCAGCTTTGGCCTTCCTCTTCCTGTCTTCTTCTACGATTTCCTCAACAGTCTTGCCTGTTCTCTTGGCTTCCTTATATGGGTTAACGTGTGAAACTTCGTTCTTCTTCTCTTTTTCCTTTTCCAGGTTCTTCTTGGCGCTTCTTGTAGTGAAGAAGATCATACCACCCATCATGAGAACCATGAGAACCATGTATATTGCCATTGAACGAGTCTGGTTGAGAGTAGTGAATGAAATAACCTGCTTGTCTGCGAATGTGCTTCCATCTGCAGATGTGAAGCTCTTGCCTATTGTAAGCGTGTACTCTGTGGCACTGTCAAATCTCTGGGTCTTGCTGTTGCTTACAGCGGATACAATCATTACCTGATTAGGATAGTCAGGGCTGTAGTATGCAGTAACCTTGATCTTCTTGCCTTTAGGGTCAGTGAGTTTGATAACTGACTGGTTGTGTTTTTTCTGAGCTTTGGTGATGGAACACATCTCCTTGTTCATCGTAAGCTTAACAGAAAGGTTTTCTACTGATACACCCTTGGCTCCGTCTTCAGGTGTTGATGTTTCAATTTTTAATACAGAACCATCTGATTTGGTGTCCTTTGCGGCCATTGATGCCGGTGCAATCATGGTAAGAGCCAGAAGCATCGCAATGACAAGCGCACTTACTCTTTTCATTAGTGTCGTTCCTCCGATTTCTTTTTTCTGAGATTTTTAAAAAAATCCTTCAAAATGCCTGAGCATTCCTCCTGCATTAATCCGATTTCTATTTCTGTAAAATGATTGAGTCTTGGATCCTGGGGAATATTGAAGATTGAGCCGCATGCTCCAGCCTTAGGATCGGGCGTGCCGATATAAAGCTTCTCGATACGGGACCATACGATGGCTCCCGCGCACATGCTGCAAGGCTCCGCTGTCACATACATGTCACATCCAATCAGACGCCACCCGCCAAGACGGGATGATGCCATTCTGATTGCAGCCATCTCTGCATGTTCGGTAGGATCTTTGAGAGTTTCCACTCTGTTGTGACCTCTGCCGATGATTTCGCCATCCTTCACTATTACTGCGCCTATAGGAACTTCGCCTTCAGCAGCAGCTTTTTTCGCCTCTTCCAAGGCTTCACTCATATACTTTCTCATATGCCATACAATGATACCACAATTTGGGTATTGTGTGCAAGATAAACTAGACGCATACAGCGTAAAGTACACGCCTGGATATGACAAAAGCCAGGCTCCGATTCGGACACCTGGCTTTATGGCTTATATGGAAGGTCTCTAATCCCAAAGCCACTCTTGAAATCGACCGCCCTGGGCTTATTGAACTCAGCAAGAGACATACAGTAATACAAAACCGCATGTTCCCCATAATCAACATGCAATATTATGTAAACTACAAGTCAATGGTAAACTGACGCTGAGTTGCGCCTCAGCCCTTGCTAGCACGGGAATAATACAATAAAAAGCGTCGCCTTGTCAATAAATAGCAATATTTAAAGCAATTCAGTGCAAAACTAAGCAAATCAATCAAAAGATAATCGAAACGTTATCTTGATTACCCCTTACAGGTAATCAAAGAGACAATTTGGATTACTAATTATGTTGACTGCGCCGTGCTCTTCGAGGAAATCGACAGATCTGAAGCCCCAGGAGCAGGAAACACAACACATGCCAGCGTTGGCTGCCGTTTCAATGTCCACATCCGAATCTCCCACATATACTGCTTCATCCGGTGCTGCGCCCAGCTGGTTAAGAGCCTCAATAGGCATGTCAGGCGCTGGTTTCTTCCTGATACCGGCAGCTTCGTTTTCTCCTATGGCTACATCAATAACGTCTCTGAAATATATCTCGTTCAGTTCCTTGACTGCCGCGTCCGCTTTGTTGGAAACTATGGCCATTTTGATATTGCGTCGCGACAGCTCATTAAGCATGTCCATAATGCCAGGATACGGAGCGGTGACATCGTTGCAGTGAACAATGTAGTGGGACTTGAAAGCATCGAAGACTTTTGAGAAGTCGGCGTTATCTTCGCCACCCGGAAGGGCTCTTGTCATCAGCAGCCTGATGCCGTTGCCTACGAATTGTCTTACTTCATCTATTGTTCGAGGGTTGTATCCGTTTGACTCAAGGGCGAAATTGACACTGGCTGCCAGATCGTCGAGTGTGTTGAGAAGGGTTCCGTCAAGATCGAAAATGACTGCTTTTTTCATAGTGAACCTCCTGTGTTAAAGTAATATGATGTATAATAACAGAACGAAGTGCGGTATTGCAAGCCGGCGGAACAGCGGTTCGCTCCGCGGCAGGAAGCACCGGCGATATCTTTGGAGAAAATATAAACTATGCAGATAGACACAAAGCATTGATTTATGTTATCCTACTAGGAGAGTTTAAACTGAGGTTTAACATATATTAGGAGGAATGGAATATGGGCAAAGTTAAGTTTACCGAAACTGTTCTTC
>JALEUQ010000063.1 GCA_022780965.1 Clostridiales bacterium | reverse complement strand
GGAATTGATGAGGAAACTCTGCCGCATATTTTCGAGAGAAGGTACAGCGGAAGCAAGCGCCTTGAGACAAATACAGGACTTGGGCTGTACATTTCAAATCAGATAATTCTGCAGCATTCAGGCCATATGGATGCAGCCAACAACAGATTTGGCGGAGCGGACATTTCTTTTACAATTCCATACTATTAACACTTTGGGGGAGTATAATCAGATTAACAGCAGGGAAGGAGCGAAAACATGGAAATCAGAGAAGCAATAATGACAAGAAAATCAATCAGAGGATTTAAGGATACTCCCGTTTCGAAGGAGACCATTGCAGACATTCTCAATACGGCATCCCGTTCGGTGAGTGCGCTCAACTCCCAGCCGTGGAGATGCATTGTGCTCGCAGGCGACATTAAGGACAAGATTGGTGAGGCCAACGTGCAGGCTTTCCTCAGCGGTGCAGAAGAGGATGTGAAGGATCCGGTGATGCAGGGGGAAGGCAGGCAGCGAATGATTGGAGTTGCCAAGCAGCTGTTCGCGGCCATGGACATTCAGAGGGAAGATAAGGAGAAGAGACTGTGGTGGTCGCAGAGAGGTTTCAGATTCTTCGATGCGCCGGCAGTGGTGCTGATATGCATTGACAAGGAGTTTGACAGTGAATTCCACAGACTGGATATTGGCGCGTTCATGCAGAACTTCACTCTTGCGGCCATGGATTACGGTCTGGGAACCTGTGTAGAACTGCAGGCGGTGACATATCTTGGCGGAGTGAGAGAGTATCTTGATGTGGATCCGAATGCAGAATTTGTAGTTGGAATTGCGTTAGGGTATCCGGATGATGATTTCCCGGCAAACCATGTGGTTTCAGAACGTGCTGATATGGCAGGACTTACTGAATGGTACGGATTTGAAGATTAGGAGCAGTAAATGAACTCAACACTTAGAAGAACATGGGCAGAGATTGATCTTGATGCCCTTAAACATAATTATACCCAGCTCAGGAAGCGGGTTGGAAGCGATGTGAAATTCCTGGGGGTTGTGAAAGCTGATGCTTATGGGCACGGGTCTGTTCAGGTGTCCAGAGTTCTGCAGCAGCTGGGCGCTGACTATCTGGCAGTAAGCAGTCTTGATGAGGCTATGGAGCTTCGCGCCAACGGGATTGCAATGCCTGTGATGATTCTGGGACATACGCCGAGAGAAGAGGTGTCCAAGCTGATTGAAAACGACATCACCCAGACGGTAACCTGCATGGCCAAGGCGGTGGAATACAGTGAAGAAGCTGAGAAGGTGGGGAAGAACCTGCGCATTCACATCAAGGTGGATACGGGAATGTCCAGACTCGGCTACCTTTGCGATGATGATTTCTTCGGCACAGGGGTTGACGGCATTGTTGATGCCTGCAGAATGCCTGGCCTTGAAGCGGAGGGAATATTTACCCATTTCGCCATGTCAGACGAGGAAGATGAAGGGAGCGCTGAATATACTCGTCATCAGCTGATGCTGTTTAAGGATGTAATAGATGCAGTGGAAGCCAAGCTGGGTCGAAGATTCGACATCAGGCACTGTGCCAATACAGGTGCTGTTGCCAACTATCCGGATGCATGGATGGATATGGTAAGACCGGGTCTGCTGCTCTATGGATACGGTGACTATGCTGAGAAACTGGGTCTTAAACCGGTCATGACCATGAAGACTACCGTAAGCACAATCAAGATTTACCCTGCCGGAACCAGAATCAGCTACGGCGGCATTTATGAAACTTCACACACTACGAGGGTGGGCGTGCTTCCTTACGGTTATGCTGACGGATTCCTCAGGTGCCTGTCAAACAAGGTGAAACTGATGACTTCTGAAGGACCGGCCCAGCAGGTTGGGCGCATATGCATGGACATGTCCATGATAGATATTACAGATAAAATGACCGTGGAAGTCGGATCGGAGATTGAAATTTTTGGTCCCGGCAATTCCATAAATCAGGTGGCAAAACTGGCGGATACCATACCGTACGAGCTTACGTGCGCTGTCAGCAAAAGGGTGCCGCGCATCTATTTTGAGGATGGAGTGGCAGTTGAGAAGGAGCTTATGCTCAGAGGATAATAGCCGTCCAAACTTGACAAGTACACACGAACATGGCCATAGGTGCAATTAATTGCTCAAAAAACGTGACTGTAGGTGCAATTAATTGCTCGCATTCTACTTCATCCCTTTCGTTGCAGCAGACCTTGCCGCAGGAACGCTGGAATACTAATCCAGAAGTCTGGAGTAGTATGAATTAAGCTGATACAAAGCGGCGCACGGGTTGTGTGCCAGTACGCGGTCCTTGGTAACCAGCGTGGTTGCCAGCGCATCTGAATACTTATAAAAGAGTGAGTCGTGACCGACGCAGAGTCCGATTACCACATTCAGGTCAGTATGGTGCTCATTGAGCAGTCTGGCCTGAAGAATGGGATTGCACATGTTGACGCCGGATGACTCACATTTTTTGTCTATGCCTATGGAAGTCTTAGGCTGAGCGGCAACCTTGCAGCCGATACCGTAGACCTGGAATCCTCTGGCGCGCAGTACAGAAGCAGCTGCACGAGCTTCGCGGATGAGGCCTACACAAGTGGCAATTCCGATAGTCTTGAAGCCCATTCTTTGTGCAAAATCTGCGATTTCTTCAATGCGGGTCAGTCTGCCGTAGCCCTCGGCTTCAACAAGTGCGGCATTAATAGCCACCTGACTGTTCTCTTCGTCTTCAACATAAAGGGTTCTTACCTGTTCAATCATCTCCTGAGTAAGCTCCGTAGTTGCACAGAATTCAGGATAAACGCCTGGATCTCCATCGCAGTGGCATGAGCCGCAGTCTACGCAGCTTCTTGTAATATATTTTATTTTATCGGTTTTGTCACTCATCCTTGTTCTCCTTTGTGATGGGAAGCTTGTCCAGAAGATACTCTTCAAGCTTGCGTCTGCTGAGATAACGTGAATTCTTAAGTGTAATATCTGCTGCTTTGCGGTAGATTGGGAGTCGAACCTTCTCCATCTGGCGCAGCGCATCT
>JALEUQ010000042.1 GCA_022780965.1 Clostridiales bacterium | reverse complement strand
CTCCATGCCATAAGCTGTGCGCCATAGCAGATTCCCAGAATCGGAATGCCGCAGCTGAACAGCTCCTTGTCGTAGTGAGGCGACTCCATATCGTATACACTGTTAGGGCCTCCCGTAAGGATAATTCCCTTGGGATTCATTGCCTTAATCTCCTCAAGAGGCTTCGTGTACGGATGAACCTCTGCATAAACGCTGCATTCTCTGACCCTGCGGGCAATCAGCTGATTGTACTGTCCGCCGAAGTCGAGAACAATGATTTTTTCATTCTTCATATAAGTACCTCTCCCCTTCGCATTGCGAAGAATCTAAACACAGCGAGCGCTTCCCTAAGGAAACGCTCGTAAAATAATCGTAATATTATTCGAATTCTACTGTTCCTGTTGGCTTAGGTGTGAAATCGTAAAGCACCCTGTTGATTCCCGGTACTTCGTGAGTAATACGGTCTGTGATGTGCACCATGAGTTCGTGCGGAATCTCAGCTACTGTTGCCGTCATTACATCAGTTGTATTGATGGCACGAACGATGCAGCACCATTCGAAAGCTCTCTTGCCGTCTTTGATACCGGTTGACTTGAAGTCAGGAACAACTGTGAAGTACTGCCAAACCTTATCTGCCAGACCGTTCTTGTCGAACTCTTCTCGCAGGATGGCATCTGATTCACGTACAGCTTCAAGTCTGTCTCTTGTGATTGCGCCCGGACAGCGTACACCAAGTCCAGGACCCGGGAATGGCTGGCGATATACCATGCCGTGAGGCAGACCAAGTCTGTCGCCCACTACTCTAACCTCGTCCTTAAAAAGGATTCTTACTGGTTCGCAAAGTTCGAAGTCCATGTCTTCAGGAAGTCCACCGGCGTTGTGGTGCGCTTTGATGCCTTCTTCGCTCTCCAGAACATCCGGCCAGATTGTACCCTGAGCCAGGAACTCAATGCCGTCCAGCTTGCCTGCTTCCTCTGCGAATACCTCGATAAATTCGCCGCCGATAATCTTTCTCTTTTCTTCAGGATCTGTTACATTCTCCAGCTTGTCAAGGAAACGGTCTACTGCATCAACATAAATCAGGTTGGCATTCATCTGGTTGCGGAACACCTCGATAACCTGTTCAGGTTCCCCCTTGCGGAGAAGTCCGTGGTTAACGTGTACACATACCAGCTGCTGACCTATAGCCTTAATCAGAAGCGCTGCAACTACCGATGAGTCAACGCCGCCTGACAATGCCAGCAGCACCTTTTTGTCGCCGATCTGTTCACGAATCAGCTTAACCTGTTCTTCAATATATGCATCTGCCAGTTCCGGCGTAGTGATTCTCACCATGTCCGCCGGACGTCTGATTTCATTAATGTCCATGTTTCCTCCTCAATCACGCTCGTTCTATATATCCAATTACTATATTGTGCAATAATTACTCTCTGTTTCTCGCATCACGGAGCATTACATCGTGTGCTCCGCCTTCAACAATTGAAGTGGCTGATACGATTGTAATCTTGGCTTTCTCCTGAAGTTCAGGAATGCTCAGTGCTCCGCAGTTGCACATTGTTGACTTAACCTTCTGCAGGGACTGTCTCACATTGTCGCTGAGAGGACCTGCATACGGTACATATGAATCAACTCCCTCTTCGAAGCTGAGTTTGCTGTCACCGCCCATGTCGTATCTCTGCCAGTTTCTCGCTCTGTTGGAACCTTCGCCCCAGTATTCCTTAACAACTGCACCGTTTACAGTCAGCTTGTTTGTAGGTGATTCGTCAAATCTTGAGAAGTATCTTCCCAGCATCATGAAGTCTGAACCCATTGCCAGAGCCAGAGTCATGTGGTAGTCATATACGATGCCGCCGTCTGAACAGATTGGGATGTATACGCCGGTTTCCTTGAAGTATTCGTCTCTGGCGGCAGCCACATCGATAACCGCCGAAGCCTGTCCGCGGCCGATACCCTTCTGTTCTCTGGTGATGCAGATTGAACCGCCGCCGATACCGATTTTGATAAAGTCAGCACCCGCTTCAGCCAGATATCTGAAACCTTCTCTGTCAACAACATTGCCTGCACCCACTTTAACAGTGTCGCCGTAGTGTTCTCTGATCCAGTCAATAGTAAGCTTCTGCCACTCTGTGAAACCTTCTGATGAGTCTATGCAAAGCACGTCAGCGCCTGCTTCCAGAAGTGCAGGTACTCTCTCCGCGTAGTCTCTGGTGTTGATTCCGGCACCAACAACATATCTCTTGTGAGCGTCCAGAAGCTCGTCCTTGTATAATTTATGGCTTTCGTAGTCCTTACGGAAAATGAAACTGTCCAGTCTCTGATTCTCATCGATGATAGGGAGCGCATTCAGCTTGTTGTCCCAAAGGATATCGTTGGCTTCGCTCAGTGAAACCCCCTTCTTGGCATAAATCAGCTGCTCAAAAGGCTTCATGAATTCTGAAACCTTGGTATCCAGAGACATTCTGCTGATTCTGTAGTCTCTGCTTGTTACAAGACCTACCATCTTGCCGTCCGGCGTTCCGTCTTCAGTTACTGCTGTAGTCGAGTGTCCTGTTCTCTCCTTCAGTGCCAGCAGATCTCCCAGAGTCTGATCCGGTCTGATATTGGCATCGCTCTTAACGAAGCCTGCCTTGTGATCCTTAACTCTCTTGACCATTGCTGCCTGATCTTCAACTGACTGTGATCCATAAATAAATGAAACACCGCCTTCCTTGGCCAGAGCGATAGCCAGTCTGTCACCTGATACAGCCTGCATTATTGCTGATACCATAGGAATGTTCATTGTAAGCGGACATTCCTCTTCACCCTTCCTGTACTTTACAAGTGGTGTCTTGAGAGAAACATTCTCAGTTCTGCACTCAGTTGAAGAGTAACCTGGCACCAGCAGGTACTCATTAAATGTTCTGGACGGTTCCGGATAAATAAAAGCCATTCTAATTCCTCCTATATCTTAAATCTAGTATCTAAAAAACGTTAAAAAAACCGCTATTTTCTCATATTAATTGTTTATTTTACAACAAAAGTGGTGCCGGTGCAATAGTCTAATCTCATGTGATAGCAGCGATGGACGGCTGAATGCGAAAGCAACAATGGCCATATAAAAGAAAAAGCACCGGAGTGCTCATATGAATTATCATATGATTCTCCGGTGCGTATTTTCGCTTCGGTTCAGACTTACATCATTCCAGGCATTCCGCCCATCGCTCCCATGTCAGGGGCTGCAGGTGCAGGTGCAGGAATATCTGTAATGCCTGCTTCTGTTGTCAGGAGCAGAGCTGATGCTGATGCTGCGTTCTGCAGAGCTGATCTAGTAACCTTGGCAGGGTCTACGATACCTGCTTCAATCATGTCAACATACTCTTCTGTAGCTGCATTGAAGCCAACACCCTTTGCGCTGTCCTTTACCTTGGCTACGATAACGCTGCCTTCACATCCTGCATTCTCAGCGATCTGTCTAACAGGTTCTTCGAGAGCTCTCTCGATAATCTTGGCGCCTGTCTTAACATCTCCTGAAAGTGTCTCAACGTAAGCTGCTACTGCAGGAATTGCGTTAATCAGGCAAGTACCGCCGCCTGCTACGATTCCTTCTTCTACTGCTGCCTGAGTTGCATTGAGAGCGTCTTCAATTCTCAGCTTCTTTTCCTTGAGCTCAGTTTCTGTAGCTGCACCAACCTTGATTACTGCAACGCCGCCTGCCAGCTTGGCAAGTCTCTCCTGAGTCTTTTCTCTATCAAAGTCTGAGTTAGTTGTTTCGATCTGGTTTCTGATCTGGTTGATTCTATCCTGGATAGCTTCAGGGCTGCCTGCTCCGTCAACAATTGTAGTGTTTTCCTTGTCAACCTTGACTGTTGCTGCAGTACCCAGCATGTCGATAGTAGTTTCCTTCAGTTCGTATCCCAGATCAGTTGAAATGTATGTACCGCCTGTCTGAACTGCGATATCTTCCAGGTATGCCTTTCTTCTTTCACCGAATCCAGGAGCCTTAACAGCTGCAACTTCGAATGTTCCCTTCAGCTTGTTGACAATGATGGTAGCCAGAGCTTCGCCTTCCAGGTCATCGCAGATGATGAGCAGCTTTCTGCCGTTCTGAACTACCTGTTCCAGAATTGGCAGGATTTCCTGAATGTTGTTGATCTTCTTGTCAGTAATCAGGATGAGAGGATTGTCAAGAACTGCTTCCATCTTCTCAGTGTCTGTTACCATGTAAGGTGAGAAGTATCCTCTGTCGAACTGCATGCCCTGTACAACATCGAGAGTAGTTCCCATTGTCTTGGACTCTTCAACTGTGATAACACCGTCTTTGCCTACCTTCTCCATTGCTTCTGCAATGAGATCCCCGATAGCTTCGTCTGCAGCTGATACTGATGCAACGTTAGCGATGGCTTCCTTGCTCTCTACCTCCTGTGACAGGCTCTTGATTTCTGCTACTGCCACCTCAACTGCGCCCTGGATACCTTTCTTGATAATCATTGGGTTGGCGCCTGCTGCAACATTCTTGAAGCCTTCCTTGATGATGCACTGAGCCAGCAGTGTAGCTGTAGTAGTACCGTCGCCGGCAACGTCGTTAGTCTTGGAAGCTACTTCCTTAACTACCTGTGCGCCCATGTTCTCAACCTTATCTTCAAGTTCGATTTCTCTTGCGATGGTAACACCGTCATTTGTAATCAGCGGAGCACCGTATGCCTTATCGATAAGAACGTTTCTTCCCTTAGGTCCAAGTGTGATTTTAACTGTATCTGCCAGCTTATCTACGCCTGCCTGCAGGCTTCTTCTGGCTTCTTCACCGTAATGTAATTCCTTTGCCATTTATCTTACCTCCATTAGTCTTCAATAGTAGCCAGAATGTCTCTCTGGTTCATAATGATGTATTCAACGCCGTTGTACTTAACAGGTGTGCCTGCATACTGTGAGAAAATAACCTTGTCGTCAACCTTAAGCTGCATTGGCTCGTCTTCTGTTCCCGGACCAACTGCTACTACTTCTGCGAACTGAGGCTTCTCACCTGTAGTTCCTGCCAGAACGATGCCGCTCTGTGTCTTCTTTTCAACTTCAACCTGTTCGATCACTACTCTAGCGCCAAGTGGCTTAATACCGATACTCATGTTTCGTCATCTCCTTTTCGATATAACTATTAGTTTTAATATAAGCGGATGTAACCGTTATTCGCTTTGTTAGCACTCGTCCCTTTTGAGTGCTAACCATAATATACAACCTGCTTTTGTCTTTGTCAACCCATTTTGAAATCTTTTGAATCTCTTTATCTTGCGTGAGTAATATAGTAAAAAAGATACTGCTGGGCTATGCCTCCGTACTGTCCGAAATGCTCAGCGGCATATCTTCTCATGGCTCCGGTATCACCCTCCGGAATGCCGTACAGCTGGTTCATCACCCGCTTCACCCACACATCAATCGGGAAGCTTTCCATTCTGCCCATGGCAAACAGAGCAATGCAGCTGGCTACCTTAGGTCCCACTCCGGTATATCGGCGCAGTTCCTCTATTGTCTCATCAGCAGTAAGTTCATCTGACGCCAGTTTCTCAAGAGCGCCTTCCCCCGCTTCAGTCACCTGTCGTCCGGCTGCCAGAAGATACTTGGCTCTGTACCCCAGCCTGCACGGTGCCAAATCTTCCTCCGATGCTTCTGCCAGCACCTGAGGAGAAGGGAATGAGTACCACTCTTTGCCTCCGTATTTGCCCGCATATTCTCCCAGATTGCGACAGAGAGATTCAATGCAGCCTTTGATTCTTGGAATATTATTATTCTGCGAAATAATGAAAGATATGAAAGTCTCCCACTTCTCCTGATTTAGAATTCGTATTCCGCTGCCGTACTCTATGGCTTTCGCCATCACCGGGTCTCCGTCTGCCAGCACCTTTTTGATAGCGCCGTAGTCGCGGCCAAGATCCAGATACTCGTGCCATGTATGCTCGAAATCTGCCGCAGTGCAGTTGGTTATCTCAAGGGTTTCATCCCTGCAGCTTATGGTCACAGGATGCCCGTGAGCCATTCCAGTATAACTGCCGTCCGGATTTCTCTCCCATCTAAAGCACTGACCACAGTCAAAAATGTGGTCAGTGTCAAAATCTCTTATTCCTTCTATTGTCAGAACGCCGCTGTCTTCGCGGATGTTCAGACCTGTTTCAGTTTTCATTGACTTCACCTATACGATATCGTTGATTTCCATACTGATGCTTGCAATGTTAAAGGATGTCATTTCCTGAATGTTCTTAATAACATCATGCATGAATGCGCGACCTGCCTTCTTGAGGTTCACTCCGTACTTCATGTTTACAGACAGTTCTACGTCAAGACCCTCCTGAACCTGAGCGAATGACACCTTGACAATGTCCATTACATCCTCAGTCCTGATGCGCAGGCATTCTACAATATCTGACAGCACTTTGTCCGAGATGCTGTAATCACCCATGTAGCTGTATGTCGGTCTTACTACCGACTTCTCAGATGCTTCTCTCAGCGAGCCCCACTCTTTGAGCAGAATCTTTACCGGAGGCATAAAGTATCCGGAGAACTGGTGTCTCAGCTGGAAAGTAGGCGCCGGTATTACGTGCTTGCCCAGTTTATGTCTTTGAACGTCTGCGATTTCACGCTGTTCTTCAGTAGTAATGTCTTCTATATATATTCGCTCATTAATTTCGTGAAGTCCAAGTCTCTCTGCAATTTTATCGACCATGCGGTCTGAAGTTCCAATAATGAGAAGTGACTCGGGAGCACGTCTGACGATGGCATCGCGTACTTCAATCATGTGGTCGTCATTATTGAACAGAGCTGTCTTCACAGCACCGACTTTAGTATCCTGACGCTTGGCGGATATTCCAGCCGCCACCCGGTTTCTGTGGATAAACAGGCCGTCATCAATAATCGCTTCAATATTTAATCTTTTGCACAGGTTAACCGCCTGAAAGCTTTTGCCCGTGCCGCTCTTGCCCACTAGTGCGTAAATTTTCATCTTGAATTCCCTTGTTCCATTTGCTATAATCTCCTTGTCTTATGATAAATTTTACAAGGAGGTATGTCAGAATGGCTTATAAAATCACATCAGCATGCATCAGCTGTGGCGCTTGCATCGATGAATGTCCAGTTGGAGCTATTGCAGAAGGCGATGGTCAGTATGTAATCGACGAAGGTTCATGCATCGACTGCGGAGCTTGCTGCGGAAGCTGCCCAACAGGCGCTATCGAAGAAGCGTAAGCTTTAATTTCGTATAAATGTACGATTCGAATCGAAATTAAAAAGAAATTAATAACCGTTTCACTATGAAACGGTTATTAAATTTTTTGCTCTATTTACTTTTCTTAAGTTCTTCCTGGTTTTTATTAATATGATAGGCCAGAGAATGAAGTCCATCGCTGAGATGAACATTCTCTACCGCAACATGTGGCGGTGTCTCAATATCAATCGGCGCGAAATTCCACAGGCCCTTAACACCTGCGAAGCACAGCTTGTCCGCAACTTCCTGAGCCACTTCCTTAGTAGTGCATATTACACCGATATCAATCTGATTTTCCTCAACATACTCCACCAGATTCTCATAGTCTCTGACTTCGATATCGTTTATCTTGATACCAATCAGTCTAGGATTGACTTCGAATATGCTGTCAACAACAAAGCCTGTTTTATAGTAATATGTATGATTAGCTATGGCCTGTCCCAGGTTCCCTGCGCCCATTATTACCATCTTATACTTCTTGTCCAGCCCGAGAATGGCGCTGATCTCATTGTAGAGACCATCTACACTGTAACCGTATCCCTGCTGTCCGAATCCGCCAAAATTGTTCAGGTCCTGCCTGATCTGCGACGCAGTATATCCGATAAGTCTACTGAACTCATTGGAGGATATCTTGTCAACACCCTTCCTCTTAAGTTCCTTCAGGTATCTTCGATATCGTGGCAGTCTCTTGATGACTGCGTTTGAAATCTTAACCTGTTTCTTCATTATTCTTACCTAATATCAAAGAATTATGCTCTTGCTTCTACATAGCTTACGATATCGTTTACTGTAGCAAACTTCTCTGCATCTTCGTCAGGTACTTCGATATCGAATTCGTCTTCAATAGCCATGATGATTTCAACAGCGTCAAGTGAGTCAGCTTCCAGATCCTTTGCCAGGTTTGTTTCCAGCTTTACTTCCTCTTCGTCTACTCCCAGCTGTTCTGCGATAATACCCTTGATCTTATCTAATGTCATGTTATTTACCTCCATCTAATATCCGATTCTATTCCTACAATGATTTTCCAAAGAATGTAAGAATGTAACAATGTAATTATAGAATAGCAGTTGTACCAATGCAACACTTTTTGGGAAATTGAAAACACGGCGCTATTCCATCTCCATCCATTTCTCGTACTTCTCATCGAGTGCATTCTTGCTTTCCGACAGCTGACTGCTAAGCCTTGAGAGCTTCACATGATCCGTCATATTCTCCGGAAGACTCAGCTGATTTTCAAGATCCGCAATCTTTTCTTCCAGTTCACCGATCTCTTCTTCCAGCTTCGCTTTGGCTCTGGCAGCACGACGTTCCTCAGCTTCACGCTCCTTCTTGAGTCGTCTCTCTTCAGCACTAGAAACCGCAGCCTTTTGACTATTATCGGGGGTGTCTCCTCCATCATCTGACGCTGGCGATGATGCAGTTTCCCGTGCAAGGCTTTTGATATATTCCCTGCCTGATCTGACCTGCTCCTGCTTCTTCTCGACATAGTAGTCATACCTGCCCAGATAGTTTACAATGCCATCTGATGTAAGTTCGAGAATTCGTGTAGGCACTCTGTTAAGGAAGTACCTATCATGGGATACTATAATACATGTTCCGGGAAAGTCAAGCAACGATTCTTCGAAAACCTCTTTTGATTCGATATCAAGGTGGTTGGTCGGCTCGTCGAGAATGAGCAGATTTGCCCCCGACATCATCAGCTTAAGCAGTGACAGTCGCGCTTTCTCACCGCCGCTCAGGGAACCCACCTTCAGGAATACGGATTCGCCTCTGAACATGAATCTTCCCAGAATGCTTCGCAGTTCCGGCTCCGAATACAGCCTGTACTCATCGTGAATTTCATCTATTACAGTGCTTTCATTGTTAAGGAGCTGCTGACCCTGATCGTAATATCCCATCTGGACATTGTGCCCGATTTTGAGCCTGCCGGAAGTGGGTTCCAGCTGCCCCAGAAGCATTTTGAGCAAAGTAGTCTTGCCTATTCCGTTGGCACCGACTATGCATATGCGCTCGCCTCTTTTGATATCGAGGTTTACTCCTTCGAAAAGCTGCCGGCTTCTGCTGCCGTATCCGAAAGTTTTGGACAGGTTCTCCGCGTATATCACATCTTTGCCGCTCTGAAAGTTCTCTTTGAAATTGAGCTTGAGCCGGCTTTTGACCGAGTCAGGTCTGTCCATAAGCTCCATTGCCGAAAGCCGTTTCTCTCTGGACGCAGCTCTCTTGGCCAGTTTCTCTGTGCCACGTTCCTTAAAGCGTCTTATCATTTCTTCCTGACGCTTTACCTCCGTCTGCTGCTTCTCGTATCTGCGCAGCTCGGCTTCCCGCCTTGCTCTTCGCTCCGAAGCATAGAAGGAGTAGTTGCCCTCATATATGTTCAGTCTGTGGTTTTCGATTTCAAATATTCTGTTTACTGTCTGATCCAGGAAATATCTGTCGTGGGATACCAGAACGATGGTGCCCGAATAATTCTTAAGGTACTGTTCCAGCCACTTGAGCGTGCCTATGTCAAGATGATTGGTAGGCTCGTCAAGGAACAGCAGATCCGGTTTCTTCAGCAGCAGGCATGCCAGCGCAAGCCTTGTTTTCTCGCCGCCGCTAAGTGTGGATATTTTTTTGTTATATGTGTCTTCACCGAAAGCCATGCTGGAAAGAACGCCGGTCATCTCACTTTTGTACGAGTAGCCGCCTCTGTTTCTGTAGTCTTCGTGAATATGGTCGTATCTCTCAAGAAGCCTTGTGGATTTATCTGCATCAGAGTCGCCCAATGCCTCAACCTCCTTGAGAATGTCCGCCATTTCTTTCTCCATTCTGGGAAAATCGGTGAAAATGTTCTCGATTTCTTCTATGAGTGTGTTCTCGGAGTTGAACTCACCGTCCTGCTTCAAATACCCGATTCTGGTGTCGCCGGAAATGTAGCATTCACCCCCATCGGAAGCCAGTTCTCCCGTAAGCATTCTGAGCAGTGTCGTCTTGCCGGCACCGTTAAGCCCCACGATGCCGACCCGCTCTCCTTTGTTGATATGAAATGACACATTTTCCAGTATCACATCGGTTCCATATACCTTTGTCAGATCCTTAGCCGATAATATTATCAATTCTTCATTTCCTCTAACTACAATTCAAGATTAGGGACTGCGTCCAGTGTCAGGTCGTCTCTGCCCCCTGCAATATATTTATAATATGCTGCGCATCCAATCATTGCCGCATTGTCCGTACAGAGAACCGGGGACGGATGATACAGCTTGATTCCACGCTTGCGGCATGCACTGCCCAGCATCTCACGCAGTCTGCTGTTCGACGCAACTCCGCCGGCCATGACGATTTTGTCTTTGCCCAGTTCGACTGCCGAATCAACAGTTTTCTTGACGATAACATCGAGAACTGCCGCCTGGAAGCTTGCCGCTACGTCTGCCACGTTAATCTCGCGTCCGGCCTGTTTCTCGGAATTCACATAGTTGAGAACGCCGGTCTTGATGCCGCTGAAACTGAAGTCCAGACTTCCCTTCTCCAGGAAAACACGCTTGAACTCCACAGCGTCCGGATTGCCCTCTCCTGCAATTCTGTCAATAAGCGGTCCTCCCGGATATCCCAGACCCAAAACACGCGCCACTTTGTCGTATGCCTCACCGACAGCATCATCTCGTGTGCCTCCCAGCACCTTGCATTCGTTGTAGCCGGTTACTTCAACAAGATTAGTATGCCCGCCTGACACCACAAGCGCCATGAACGGCGGTTCCAGTTCCTTGTGCTCAATGTAATTGGCGCTGATGTGCCCCTGAATGTGATGAACTCCTATAAGCGGTTTGCCTGTGGCAAGTGCATAAGCCTTGGCTGTAGCAAGACCGATAAGCAGTGCTCCCACCAGCCCCGGCCCGTAAGTAACGCCTATCATGTCCACATCATCCATATCCAGTCCACTCTCCTCAAGGGCCTGTTCGACAACTGTGTTCACGTTGTTCAGATGGTGCCTTGATGCGATTTCAGGTACCACTCCGCCGTATAGTTTATGTATGTCTATCTGTGACGAAATGATGTTTGACAACATTTCTCTGCCGTCCAGCATGACTGCGGCAGCAGTTTCGTCACAGCTTGATTCAATTGCTAATGTTACAAGTTTACCGTCTTTCATCGGTTCCTCCGTATGATTGTTATTCCCTGTCCTGATCGGCGTGACGCCACATTATAAGTGCATCTTCGCCGTTGTCGGCATAATAATTCTTCCTGCGGCCCTCCACCTTGAAGCCAAGCTTGCTGTACATGCTGATTGCCGCCTCATTGGACGGACGCACTTCCAGTGTATGATGAACAACATCCTCCCGAAGTGTACAGTCCAGCATTCTTTTCATAATAGCCTCGCCAATATGTCTCTGTCTGTAATCCGGGTGAACAGCCACATTTGTAATGTGACCCTCGTCAAAAATGCTCCACAAGCCTGCGTAGCCGACCACGCTGCCGTCCAGCTCCGCCACAATGTAAAGTGCGCGCGGATTTTCCTTAAGTTCGAAAATCAGCGATTCGACTGTCCACGGATCCGGGAAACAGATGGTTTCAATTTCGTATATGGCTTCAACATCGCCGATGTCAGCCTGCCTTACAGTTATATCAGGCATACTATTTCTCCTGTCCGCCTTTGCCGGCTGCAGCTTTCTGCTCCTTAAGCTTGCGTTCCGCCTCCGGGATGCGCATGTAGTCAGGTTTAAGTTCTTCATAGCTCACAGCTTCGCCCTGAGCAAGCAGAGCAGCTCCCATAAGTGCTACGGTATCTGCATGCTGATAGCGTGTGTCTTCCGAAGCTGTGCTGATGCCTTCAGTTCTAAGCTCTGCAATCCTGGTGCCGTACACATCCGCAGCGTCTCCCATTATCAGTATGCTGTCATACTCTTTTACTGCGTCCAAAAACTCCTCCAAAGTATAGGGCCCTGCCTTGACAGCTTCGATCGGGCTGCCTTCCTCAATGAGATATCCGCCGGCATATACCTGACTTCTCCTTGCGTCAAGCATAGGACAGATAAGCGTTCCCCGGTTTGCCGCTTCTCTCATGGCAAGCGCCTGAAGACTTGAAACCGGTATGCATGGCACCTTGAGAATCTGTGCCAGACCTCTGGCAGATGACACGCCTATTCTGATGCCTGTAAAAGATCCGGGTCCTACGGACACTGCAATTGCATCAATATCGCCTATTGACAATCCACTTTCCTCTATTACCTGCTGCACCTGGGGCATCAGATTCTGCAGGTGCGAGAATCTGTCACTGCCCTGAATGTGCGCCAGTATTCTGCTTCCGTCAGTTACGGCAGCAGATGCAAATGCTCCTGTTGTTTCTATTGCCAGAATGTACATCTGTATATTCGCTCTCCTTCGTTAGGTCCGTACTCAATATTGATTCTGACTGCCTCGTCAGGAATCAGCTCTTCGATGATATCAGCCCATTCAACCACGCTGACGCCCTCACCGTAGAAGTATTCCTCATATCCCAGCTCATACATTTCATCAATGTCTCCGATTCGGTAAACATCGAAGTGATACAGCGGCAGTCTGCCGCTGTCATATTCCTTGACTATTGTGAATGTAGGGGATGTTATGGTCTCCCTGACTCCAAGTCCCTGTGCTATTGCTTTGGTCAGCGTAGTTTTACCTGTGCCCAGATCTCCCACCATGGCAACTACTGTACCCGGTGCAAGTTCAGACGCCAGTTTGATGCCGAATTCATGAGTATCGGCTTCGCTTTTTATTTTTATAATCTGTTCTTCTTTCATTCTACAAACTCTTAAGATATTCCACTTCCTGTCTGGTCAGCTTGCGGTAATGGCCGCTCATGAGTCTTCCCAGTCTCACATCGCCTATTGCCGTTCTTTCCAGAGACTGCACCTTGTTGCCTACAGCCGCAAACATTTTGCGTACCTGACGGTTCTTGCCTTCGCGAATCTTGATTTCCACTACGGCATGGCGCGGCATCTGCTTGATTACCTTGACTTTGGCAGGAGATGTGACGAAACCTCCGATATCCACACCCTTGCGAAGCTTGGCAATTCTGGTATCGCTGAGAACGCCTGCCACCACTGCAACATAGGTCTTCCAAACTTCATGTTTGGGATGGGTCAGAGTGTACGTCAGCTGCCCGTCATTGGTCATGATCAGAAGCCCTGTGGTGTTGTAGTCAAGTCTTCCGACAGGAAAGAGCCTCTCCGGTATGTCATCCACAAGCTCTGCTACTGTAGCGCGCCCTTTGTCATCATCCATGGATGTTATGTACCCCAGAGGTTTATTGACAGCTACATATATCTTATCTGCAGGTTCCTCTATCACTTTGCCGTTTACCGCGACAACGTCTCCCGGTTCAACCTGGACACCGTGTTCTCTCACTGATGCACCGTTAACCTTCACGTTGCCGTTGGCAATCAGTTCGTCGGCTTTGCGGCGACTGCAAACCCCTGCAGAAGCTATATACTTGTTAAGTCTCATGGGTCCCTCCTAAAATAATATCATTAAATTTTATCACAAATTTGATTCTTTGGAAACCTTGCCATTAAACATATGTCGGTGTATTATGAGGTTTGAACGAACGCGAATCGGGAGGTGATTAGAATTAGTAATGAGTATAAGCATCTGAGACTTCAGATTGACTCTCTTGCAGTATTTGCGGCAGTTAAGAGAAGTCCTGTAATCAAGGCTCTCTGCCGTCTCCTTGATGCCCTGGCAGAAGGCAAGCCTGCGGAGATTACTGTCGGATTATACAGCCAGGTGGTCGAGGAACTGTTCCCTCATTCCACCAATCTTGGAGAATACATCAGCAAACTCGTCGTTGAAGACGAAAATTTCTATATTAAAGACGTGGCGGCCAGTGCAGATATCGATCCTCGAATCGAGAGGGCTGTACGCAACGAGCTATCGGTGCTGCAGAATGTGGCGCTTCTTGATTCAGAAGCCATCATCAGGGACATTGCCTTCGATGATTTCCTGCCTCAGTGGATAAGCGGCAGCGTCGACATTGCCGTCGACTTTAATGAAAATATCAGAAACATCAGGAAGACAGGCTACGGCATTTTCGCCAAATTTGATTTCTTCAGAGTTGAGAACGGCAAGATCAGACCGGTGGCACATCCTGATTATCAGAGTCTTGACCAGCTCTTCGGTTACGAACGCGAACGCGACCTGATAATGCGCAACACCGAAGCAGTGCTCAGCGGCAACGGCAGCAACATGCTCCTTTACGGAGATGCCGGCACAGGCAAAAGCTCCACGATCAAAGCTGTGGCAGCTCACTATGCTCCGGAAGGTCTGCGTCTTGTTGAAGTCAAGAAGACCCAGCTGTACCAGATTCCTGCAATCATGGAGGAACTGTCAGCCAACCCGCTCAAGTTCATACTTTTCATTGATGACTTAAGCTTCTCCGGCAATGACGACAACTTCTCGGCACTTAAGGCTACTCTCGAGGGCAGCATCTCAGGCACCGGAGACAATGTTACCATCTATGCCACAAGCAACCGTCGACATCTTGTCAAGGAAACATTCCAGGATCGTGCAGGTGATGAACTGCATCTGTCTGATACCATTCAGGAAACCATGAGCCTTGCGGCAAGATTCGGTCTTACCATTACCTTCCAGAAGCCGGGTAAAGACGAATATCTGGAGATTGTTCGCTCCCTGGCAGCAGAGTACGGCATAGATATGGATGAAGAAGAACTGTTCCGCAAAGCTGAGGCTCATGCACTGCGCAAAAACGGCAGAAGCCCAAGAACCGCCAAACAGTTCATTGAGCTTCTCAAAATCGGCATATAATGTCGTCAAATCTTCCAATCACGCGACTGTTATCTGTCACCTGTTTCCTGCTTTATCAGCATCGCTTCTTCAAGGAGCGGTGCTTTTTTGTTCTCAATTTCCCCATCAATGACCCGGTCAAGGAGCAAGTTAAGAATTCTGCCGACTTCAGGCCCCTTAACCTGACAGGCATCCATCACATCAAGACCTGTCACCTGAAGCTGTTTAAGGCTGTAGCACTGACCTTCTTCTATTATCCTGTCAATCATCAGCTTCACATCATCGAACATGTCGATTAGGGATGTAACGTCGCATCCCACAGCCAGATTATCCGCTCTTTTGATTTCCAGAATTTCATAGAGCACCTCCGGACCGAACTTTCTCAGCCACTTTTTGAGCAGCCTCTCATCCCTTTTAAATAGAAGGTCATGATATCTCACCAGTGTGCCGACCCTGTCTATAGTGAATGAATCAGCCTTGAGAGTCCTAAGTATTTCATCAACGTGCTCACCGCTTGCCGCAGGATGCCCGAAGCAGTGTCCGATTCCCTTATCATCCAGTGCGAAAGTATCAGGCTTGCCGATATCATGAAAAAGCGCCGCAAGTTTCATGTGCTCCCGGTTGGATTCCGTTACCCGAATGTTCTGCATGCACTTGATGCAGTGGCCAAGCACATCGAATTTATGCGCCGGATTGCACTGTTCAAATCCGTCAATTTCTTTGATATGCGGGATCACAACAGCAAGTACATCAATATACTTCCTTATGGCGCGGCCTGCGTATGCTCCCGTTACAAGTTTCCTGAGCTCAGAGTAAATCCGCTCTGCAGAAATGTACTTCAGATTTTCACAGCACCTTCCCATAGCCTCTGCGGTAGCAGGGTCAATGTCGAATCCCAGCTGCGCCGAGAATCTTACTGCTCTCATTATTCTCAAAGCATCTTCAGCGAATCTGACATCCGGATCTCCGACAGCTCTTATTATACTGTTCTCTATGTCCGATGCTCCGTCAAAAGGGTCCACCATGTTTCCCTGTCCATCAACGGCGATGGCATTCATCGTGAAATCCCTTCTTGCCAGGTCCTCTCTCACATCTCTTACGAAATCCACCCTGTCCGGATGCCTCATGTCAGAATATCCGCCTTCGGTTCTGAATGTAGTCACTTCAACAGGTACCCCGTTAAAGAGAACCGTAACGGTGCCATGAGCTGCGCCTGTCCTTATAACCTTGCAGTCGGCAAACACATGCTCCGTTTCTTCAGGCAATGCTCCCGTAGCAACGTCAATATCATTGTACTCTCTTCCCATTATTACATCGCGTACGCAGCCTCCAACGAAATAGCTGTCGTAGCCGGCCTTAACGAGTCTATCTATTATCTGCCTCTGCGCAGTATCTGTCAGTCTCTTGAAATCCATAGTTCACCTGCCTTGGCAACATTATAACATCATTACGGGGATTTGCCTAACAGCTAATAGTTATAGTATAATTAGATGATTATTTGCAAGAAAAGGAAACAAGAAATGTTATTAAATTACCAGGAAAAATTAACTGCCCACAGGCGCAATCTTCACATGATTCCGGAAATTGACAGAGACCTTCCTGAAACCAAGGCATATCTTATGAGTGTTCTTCAGGAACTCGACTGCAGTCTCACATTCCTGTGCGGCAGCGGAATATGCGCCTTCTTTGATTTCGGACGCGACCATGCCATTGCTTTCCGTGCGGATATGGATGCGCTGCCTGTTGAGGAAGCTGTTGAATGTGACTATCGTTCAAAGCATCCGGGATTCATGCATGCATGCGGTCACGACGGACACATGTCCATGGTTCTTACTTTGGCTGAATATCTGGGCACTTTGGAAAATTGTGCTCACAATGTGCTGCTGATTTTTCAGCCGGCCGAAGAAACTCTTGGCGGTGCCGACGAAATATGCCAGAGCGGTATTTTGCATGAAAAGAATGTGATTGCAGTATTCGGTACTCACATGTGGCCTATGGCAGACAAGGGTGTCATTACCACACGATCGGGAGCACTGATGCCTCGATCCGCAGAAATAAACATTGATATCAACGGTGCTGCTGCCCACGGCACTTCACCTTACGATGGGCTGGACGCGCTGTACATTACTTCTGAATATGTAAACCGGCTCTATGAGAAACACGCTTCAATACCGGGCGCAGTTCCACGCTTCAAAGACAAAGGTTCGCTCAAGTATCAGGATGCTTCTTCACCTGATCAGCGAACTGTCATCCACATTGGCAAAATGACCAGCGGCTATGCCAGAAACATTGTTTCTGACTACTCACATCTTCTGGGTACTGTAAGAGCCTACGACGATGAAACCTTCGCCGGTCTCATTGCCATGATTACAGATCTGCTTGATGAGACAGAGAAAGAATACGGATGCAGCACATCATTCACTCGCAGTGAAGGTTATCCACCAGTAATAAATGACAGCCGGCTTTATGCAGAAATTCTGCCGGTTCTCAAGAGCATGGGCGATATGTACGAAGAGCTTGAAATGCCGCTGATGATTTCTGAAGACTTTTCATTCTACGGTCTTCATGCACCGTCGGTGTTTTTCCTGCTGGGTACCGGCACAGGCATTTCTCTTCACAGTACTGACTGGGATTTTGACGAAACCGTTCTGATGACTGGCTTCAAGCTGTATAAATCGCTGTTAGAACACACAGATTTCACATACTGATGGTAATATCATTTTATGTTAGGATATGTTAAAATCGACAAAGGAGAACTGAAGGTTCGCGAATATGACATTTACACCGGATATTACTGCGGCATATGCAAGTCAATCGGCAGAAGATACGGTCAGCTGCCTCGAATGGTTCTAAGCTACGATGCCGCTTTCCTGGGAATACTTCTCAGTGCACTTTCAGATGACAGAGACGAAATATCCTGGGAGCACTGCATAGCTCATCATATCCAGAAGAAGCCTGTCATTTCCAACAAAGTCATTGACTACGCCGCTGATGTTATGCTGATTCTGGCATGGTACAAGCTTGCAGATGACGTCAAGGACGAAGGCAGTCTGCCTGCCAGAGCTGCCATGGGTGCTTTTGGCGGAATACACCGCAGACTCCATAACGCACACCCGGTCCTTTGTAATCAAATTGAAGAGCTGCTTGACCGGCTGACTGTATATGAGAATCTGAAATGTGACAATCTTGATCAGGTAGCTGACTCATTCGCTCAGATAATGAGAATCATCTTCGCGGACGGCGTCAGGACAATATACGGTGAAGATGATGACAGGGCTCAGGTGCTGGGAGAAATAGGCTACAATCTGGGCAAATGGATATATCTTGCTGATGCTGTAGACGACATTGATGAGAATTACAGCACCGGTTCCTATAATCCGCTGTTTTACAGATTCAACTTCGATTCGGAGACAGAGAATACAGCAGAGTTCAAATCGCGAATTGAGGGCAGACTAAACTTTAACTTTTATCAGTGCCTGGCAGTAATCAGCCAGTCACTGGAAGAAATAGATCTTAAAAAATATCAGGGGATCCTAGAGAATATCGTGTACTTCGGACTTAATCACCAGACCCGAATGCTAATCCTAGGGCCGGATGCAACAACAAGTACTGACATGAGAGGAGTAGATTATGAATCCATATGAGGTTCTCGGCGTATCAGAGAACGCTTCAGAAGAAGAAATCAAAAAGGCATACAAGGAACTGGTTAAGAAATATCATCCTGACAGATATCAGGATAACCCTCTGGCAGATCTGGCTGAAGATAAACTTCGCGAGGTGAATGAGGCATACGACATGCTGATGAGAGGCAGAAACGGAGGCGCTGATTCCTTCAACTACGGAGGTGGTGCTTCAGGCGGCAGTTATTCAGGCGGCGGTGCTGCTCCTGACTACATGCAGATCAGAAGGTATCTTGATGCCAATAATCTGAACGCTGCTGAGACACTTCTCAACGGCACACGCGACAGAAGCGCCGAATGGTTTTTTCTTGCAGGCATGCTCTCCTTCAAGAAGGGCTGGTACGATGATGCCCTTAACAAGCTGCGCACAGCTACAGAAATGAACCCTTCCAATGCCGAATACAGACAGGCATATGCAAGGCTCACTTCAATGGGCGGACAGTATCAGAACCAGGCATACGGCAGAGGCTACGGCAACAACAACGATGACATGTGCTGTCAGGCGCTGCAGTGCTACATATGCGCTGACTGCTGCTGTGACTGCATTTAAAGTATCAGGCGACCGAACCGAGGTGAAAATACTATGAAACGCGGCAGCAATACTTTCAAAATTGCACTTGGAGGCATTTTCCTGGCTTTGACCATGGTCTGCCTCTTCGCTGCTTCAATAGTTCCCGGAATCGAGCTGACGTTATTCGCGTGCAGCTCATTTTTCACTGCATTCATGATTCTGGAATCCGGTGTTGGCGGAGCGGTGCTGCTCTTCGCAGCTGCTTCACTTCTGGGCCTGATTATTCTGCCCAACAAACTTGCAATGATTCCATTCATCTTCCTCTTCGGCTATTACGGCATTCTCAAATTTTTCATAGAAAAAATCCCCGGCACCATCCCGCAGCTGGCATGCAAAGTGTGTTTCTTCGCTGCAGTCCTGTCGGTTGGCATCCTGGGATTCATGGATCTCGTCTCAGGCGGAATTCATCTGCCTGAAGCACCTGCAGCCCTCCTTGTTATCGGCGGAACACTGCTGATGCTTCTGTACGACTTCATCTATTCATTTGTAATCTCGTTCTATATTCGCAGAATCCAGCGAAAAGGAATTGACGAATTCAAGCTAAGCTGAACCTCCTATCCAAAAAGATTCAGGGTTATTGTTCCCGTCATTATCATCAGCAGCCCAACGACTCCCGCCTTGGACAGCCTCTGCTTGTAGTAGAAGTATCCGGTAAGAGTTGTTACTATTATTCCCACTGCGCTCCATGTAGCATATGCTACTCCCAGATTAATCTGAAGCAGAACTATGCCGAATATCCCGTAGCTTATAAGATATCCTGTGCCGCTTATCAGACTTGGCTTCAGTTTGGTAAATCCTTCTGTTGCTGTCAGGCACGCTGATGCTATTACTTCAGCCAGGATTGATACTCCCAGCAATGCGTATGCTACTATCATTCCTCGGCCTCCTTCTTTCCTTCTCCCCACATGTTAAGTATGAAAGTTCCCGCTGTAAGCAGGATTATGGATATCCATCCCACTGCTGACAGATGCTGCCCGAAACATATGACTCCTATGACAGCACACGCCAGAGTTCCCACCGCACTCCATGTAGCGTAGGCTACGGACAGGGCGATTTTGTGAAGCACTTTAGAAAACAGAAAGAATGACGTTCCTATGAGAACCAGTGCGAGAATTGACATGCCAACGTATTTGTATCCCTGGCAGGCTTCCAGTGCGGCATCAGCAGAAATCTCGAAGACGATGGCCACTCCGAGAATCACATACGCCATTTTTCTTGAAATGTTAAGCATTATTTACGTCCTCCAAATATCTTAAGTCGTCACAGCCATCATCGATTGGCAGTACTATTTTGGTCACGAACCTGTCAATGTCCGGAGTTGAGTATATGTCAATGATGCGCTGTTCACAGCAGTCGCCTTTGAGCCTGAAACTGTGTTTATCAGCCCATTCAAGCATCCTGCCATATGTCTCATCAATATTATCCAGACTTCCGATGTGATATGCGTATACACCCATGAATCCTTCTGCCACGGTTGTACCGTACTCCGTTCCTGCATGTGGATAAGCTTCCTGAATCACCTTCACACGGCATGTGCGCTTGTCAAGTCTGGTGTCAATGGAATCAAAGTAAAACAGAAATGCTCCGCCCACGTCTACCATGGAGTGTCCATTATCCTTGGACCTGGCGAAATACTCGATTTCCAGATTGGCATCCCAGCACGGATCGGCGAAATCAATTTCTGATTCAATGGAGATGCATTTCACTGTCGGGAAATATCTGATAGAAATCCCATTGAGTCCATAGTCGAGTACCCTTTTGCCCTCCGTAATCAGCCTATACCACGCTGCCATACTGTCCATCCTCTGATGGAACAGCCTGATTTCCTCTCTGGTTCTGTTCATGTGCTTCTCAAGAAGCTGCTGCAGCCTGCTGAAATCCTCATCACCTGTCACCTGTTCGACTTCCTCAAGACTGAAGCCTTCAGCAATAAGATACTGGATAACCTGTACTATCCTCATGGTCTGCGCATTGTAGTATCTGTATCTGGACTCTGTTATCATGTCCGGTTTAATCAGCCCGCGCTCTTCGTAATATCTCAGGGTTCTCGGTGATACGTTGCATAGTTTCGCCGCCTGGCCTATTGGGTAAAGCTGTGCTTCCATTGCTTTAATCTCCATTCTGCTTGACTTACAGCCTGCTGTGCCGCAAGTCCTTAGTACATAACTCGACATACATTATACTATTATTCTCTGAAACCGAAAAGAGGAGCCGCGAAATTGCAGTTCCTCTTTTCATTGAAAACACCTTATTCATCAATGTATTATGCATTGTCTGTTTCAGTTGTGAATGTAAGTTTCTCACCGTCAGAATCCAGCACAACATTGTCGCCGTCTTTGATATTGCCGCGGATAATCTCTCCTGCCAGCTGTGTCTCGACGCTTCTCTGAAGGAATCTCTTGACAGGTCTGGCGCCGTATGCAGGATCGTATGCCTCTCCGGCAATGAATCGTTTGGCTTCATCTGTCATTCTCAGAGTGATGTCTCTCTCCTTGAGTCTATCCTCAATATCCTTCATGCTCAACTGGATGATTCCCTCAATCTGTTCCATTGTGAGCGGTGAGAATACGATTATGTCGTCTATTCTGTTAAGGAATTCAGGTCTGAAGTACTTCTTGGTCTCGTCTTCAACCTTCTGCTTGACTTCCTCAGAAACTTTGCCGTCCTCTTCGATGCCGTCAATCAGGTAATTGCTTCCGATATTGGAAGTCATAATTACGATTGTGTTCTTGAAGTCGACTGTTCGACCCTGGTTGTCTGTCAGTCTGCCGTCGTCAAGGAGCTGAAGGAGTATGTTAAACACGTCAGGATGTGCCTTCTCTATCTCATCGAAAAGAATGACACTGTACGGTTTACGTCTTACAGCTTCAGTCAGCTGCCCGCCTTCATCGTATCCCACATATCCCGGAGGAGCACCGACCAGCCTTGAAACGGAGTGCTTCTCCATGTATTCAGACATGTCAATTCTCACCATATTCCGCTCAGAGTCAAACAGTGCTTCCGAAAGCGCCTTGGCGAGCTCTGTCTTGCCGACTCCTGTAGGTCCCAGGAAAATAAACGAACCAATAGGCCTATTTTCATCTTTGAGTCCTGCACGTGCTCTGAGGACAGCCTCTGCAACTCCCTTGACGCCTTCATCCTGGCCAATAACTCTCTTGTGCAGTATTTCAGGCAGTCTAAGCAGTTTCTCACGTTCAGACTCAACCAGCTTAGCTACAGGAATGCCGGTCCAGGAAGAAACAACCTCTGCAATCTCTTCTTCACCAACCTCCTCAGAAAGCAGTCTTGTCTCCTTTGCAGCCTCCGCCTTCTCACGCTCAACCTCCAGCTTTTTCTCAAGATCAGGCAGTGTGCCGTACTTGAGTTCCGCCAGTTTCTCAAGGTTATAGTTACGTTCAGCCTCTTCAATCTGATGCTTAACATCTTCAACCTGCTGTTTCACGGCTTTAACTTGAGTGATTGCAAGTTTCTCACCTTCCCACTGAGCCCGCATTGCGTTGCTTTCATCTTTCAGTTCGGACAACTCTTTTTCCAGGTTAGCAAGTCTTGCCTGCGAGCCCTTGTCCGTCTCCTTGCCAAGAGCCTGTTTCTCAATCTCAAGCTGCATAATTTTACGCGAGATTTCGTCTAGCTCGGCCGGCATGCTGTCAATTTCGGTTCTTATCTTCGATGCAGCTTCATCCATCAGGTCTATTGCCTTATCAGGCAGGAACCTGTCTGTAATGTATCTGTCGCTCAAAGTAGCGCAGGCGATTAGTGCGCTGTCAGTAATTCGAACTCCATGGTGGATTTCAAATCGCTCCTTAAGTCCTCTGAGTATTGAAATTGTATCCTCTACTGTAGGCTGATCTACCAGAACTTTCTGGAACCTTCTCTCAAGAGCCGCGTCCTTCTCGATATACTTCCTGTATTCATCAAGGGTTGTTGCTCCAATACAGTGAAGTTCTCCTCTGGCAAGCTTAGGCTTAAGCAGGTTGCCTGCATCCATTGCGCCTTCTGTCTTGCCTGCTCCAACAATGTTGTGGATTTCATCTATGAAGAGCAGGATTCTGCCTTCTGATTTCTCTATCTCGTTGAGTACTGCCTTGAGTCTCTCCTCGAACTCGCCTCTGAATTTGGCTCCGGCAATAAGCGAACCCATGTCCAGTGCGAAAATGCTCTTGTCCTTAAGTCCCTCAGGCACGTCTCCGTTGAGAATTCTCTGAGCCAGACCTTCAACTACTGCAGTTTTGCCGACACCAGGCTCACCGATGAGTACCGGATTGTTCTTGGTTCTTCTGCTCAGAATCTGAATGGTGTGTCTTATCTCTGCATCTCTGCCGATTACAGGATCCAGCTTGCCCTGTCTGGCCATCTCAACCAGATCACGGCCGTATTTGTTAAGAGCATCATAATTCTCCTCAGGGTTGCTGCTTGTTACTCTCTGATTTCCCCGAACCTTGTTCAGTGCATCCAGGAATTTGTTCTTGTCAACACCCCACCTTCTGAGAATCTCTGCAGATGGTGTTCTGCTCTCATCCAGGAAGGCAAGATAGAAGTGTTCGACGCTGACGTACTCATCCTTCATCTGCTCTGCCTTCTTCTCAGCGTTAAGCAAAATCTGCTGAAGCCTTCTGCCGGTGTACATGCTATCGCTTCCGCCTGATACCTTAGGCAGCTTGGCAAGTTCGGCCTCCAGGGCTGATTCTATGTCTGCAGGGTTGACTTCCATATATTTGAGCAGCTTAGGAATAAGTCCATCTCTCTGCCTGATAAGTGCCAGGTGCAGATGTTCAGCATCAATCTGCTGATGACCTTCCTCAATTGCTATGTTCTGGCAATCCATGATTGCGTTCTGTGCATTCTGTGTATATTTCTCTATGTTCATCATAATACCTCCCGTTATTCTCTAATTCCTTCCCTTGACATTTTCATTGTAAGACCGGGAGAAATGAATGTCAACAACTTTTTAGCACTCAACTCGATAGAGTGCTAACAATGCCTGTTTAATAAAAAGACGGCCGCAGTTTTTCGCTGCAGCCGCCGTCAATAGTCACATCACAAATGCTATTTCTTTTCGATTTTGTCTACTCCCATGTATTTTCTCAGAGGTTCAGGAATGATTACCGAACCGTCGGCCTGCTGGAAGTTCTCCAGTACTGCGGCTGTTGTTCTGCCGATTGCAAGGCCTGAACCATTGAGTGTATGAACGAACTCCGGCTTCTTGGCTCCCTCTCTCTTGAATCTGATATTGGCTCTGCGCGCCTGAAAGTCCAGGAAGTTTGAGCACGAAGAAATCTCAACGTATCTGCCGTAGCTTGGCATCCATACTTCAATGTCGTATGTGCATGCTGATGAGAATCCCAGGTCACCTGTTGACAGTCTTACTACTCTGTAAGGGATACCCAGAATCTTAAGAACCTCTTCTGCATCTGCAGTAAGTGATTCCAGTTCATCCCATGAGTCTTCCGGTTTACAGAACTTAACCAGTTCTACCTTGTTAAACTGGTGCTGTCTAATAAGACCTCTTGTATCTCTGCCTGCTGATCCCGCCTCTGCTCTGAAGCATGGTGTATATGCTGTGTAATGGATAGGCAGTTCTGCTTCAGGAAGGATTTCCTGTGCAAGAAGATTTGTTACCGGAACTTCTGCAGTCGGAATAAGGAAGAAGTCCTTCTGAGGGATGTAGAACATATCCTCTTCAAACTTCGGCAGCTGACCGGTACCTGTCATTGCAGCTCTGTTAACCATGAAAGGAGGCAGTATTTCTGTGTAGTCCTGATCCATTGTGTGAAGGTCAAGCATGAACATCATTATTGCTCTCTCCAGTCTTGCACCGAGTCCTTTGTAAACTGTGAATCTAGCACCGGAAATCTTGGCAGCTCTATCCCAGTCCAGAATGTCAAGGTCAGTACCGATATCCCAGTGAGCCTTGGCTTCAAAATCAAATTCTGTCGGCTCAAGGAATTTCCTTACTTCAACGTTATCCGCATCATCTTCACCTACCTGTACGAAATCTGCAGGCACGTTAGGAATCTCCAGAAGTGCTTCCTTGAGTTCAGCTTCCAGTCTTGATACTTCTTCATCCTTGCCCTTGATACTTGCTGACAGTTCTTTCATTTCGGCCATGATGGCAGTTGTGTCTTCTCCATTCTTCTTCAGCTGACCAATCTGCTTGGATACGGAATTGAGTCTGGCCTTCATAGGCTCAACCTCATTTTTGGCTTCTCTGATTTTGCTGTCAATTTCAGGGATTCTCTCAATGCCGAAGCTTCCCTTGGTTCTTCTCTCTACACCGGCTTTCATTCCTTCGTAGTCTTCGCGAATTCTCTTGATGTCTAACATTGTAATTCCTTCTTTCCTAAGTTTTAGAATAAGTTCTTCTTATATATAATGTATAAATTTCTTAGCTCTTCTACTTTTTCCTGCATTTCTATCTGAAGCTGGGATGCAGTGCCGAAGTCCTTGCGATCCAGAGCTTTGACTATTCTTGTAAGCAGACAGTCGCTCTCAAGTTTATCTCTGCCCAGCTCATTTCGCAGTTCGTCAATTTTGCCCCAGTAATATCTGTCGTAATCCACGCTCTCCATATCATCGTGGCATTTAACGCAGGCTCTTACTACTTCCATTACATTTGGTATTACTCTGTTTGTCAGCTCTGTTGACCACTGACTCAGGATAGCATCCTCATATGAAGCCAGCACCAGATCGCTCATTACTTCATCACGCTTGAATATCTCGAGTTTATCCGGATGTTCTTTGAAAGCCTGCAGGTTTTCCCATACAGTGCGCGGTGATTTGCCGAAGTATTTCGCTCTTTCCTCTTCTGTGAACTGATCGAATACGTCCAGTTCTGTTCTGTACATTCTGTCAGCATCCAGATAGTAATCTTCCTCCCCGTAAGCCTTTGATACTGATTTCTCCAGTTCTGCAGGTATCTTGCCATGTTCCAGCGCCTCCTTGATTCCGTCAAGCATTGCCATAAAGGATGCAGCAAGTACCAGATATGTGTTTGACTTAGGGTTAGGAGCTCTGAGCTCGAAACGAGTAGCCATCTTGTTGCCGTATTCTCTTACTAGACCAACCAGTACAGTTCTGTTTCTTGACGGCAGCTTAGCTGAATGTCCAAGTGAAGTTACTGTACATACCGGTGCCTCGTAACCCGGCTTAAGTCTGTTAAGCGAATCGATGCTGGAACTTACGAATGGATTGATTACATCGTAGTTCTGCAGAATACCCATTAGTCCGCCGAATCCGATAGGGCTCATATAGTCCTTGTCCGGATCTGCAGGGCTGAACATGTTAATCATCTTGCCGTTCTTAAGTCTGGCTGCAACACCCATATGTGTATGCTCACCGTTTCCTGCTACCCCTTCCATTGGCTTGGCCATGAAGGTTACTTCAAGTCCGTATGTTCTGAAAATATCCCTTACTACATATTTAATGTGATTTTCGTTGTCGGCAGCCTGTACTGCAGTTGAATATTTCCAGTCTATTTCCAGCTGCTCCATAACATGATCGTAAGCGCCTGAGTTGCCCAGTTTGGCTTTAACTCCACCTACTTCTTTGTGTCCCATCTCCATATCGAATCCGTAACGCTGTAGAATGAGCAGTGTTTCTTCGAGGGCAGTTCTGACCGGACCTGTTGTTCTCTTCCAGTACTGCTCCTTAAGCATCTGAGCTGTGCTCAGCTGCTCTCTGTCAGCATCATCGTCGGGAGTCTTGACCCAGAATTCCAGTTCTGTTGCTGCTGTAATGACGATTTCCTCAATATCATCTGCTGAGCTGATTTCAGGATCCATATGCTCGAATACATATGGGTTCTCCCTCAGAAGGTCCATCAGATCTTCTTTGAAATTGTCAATTGCGTCTCTCAATATTACTCTGGATCCTACTCTTGTGGAGTCGTTGTGCACCAGAGATGATGGTATTCTCAAAGTACCTACAGGAAGCCCCGTTTCGGGATCTGCATAATTGAAGTTGTGATCTACAAACCAGTTTACTGTTGTGTCCGGTATAATATCGACCTTGGCATTGCTCAGGTTGGCAATCTTGGGGAGCACTACTGATGATCCGTCTGTTTGAACTCCGTGTGTGAGAAACTTGGGTATATCGCTGAGAAATTCTTCTACAGGGATTTTTTCATCAGTATCGTGTCCTCCGACATCTATTCCAACCACTGAAATAAACTTGATTTCAGGGTGAGCTTTGAGAATGGCTGTCAACTCTTCCGGTGAATGCTTGTCAGCCGGAACAGTAAACAGCATTTTATCAAGATCGTATGATATCATATTAACTCCTTCCACGATTAAATCTTAACATTGTCACACAAACACCGAAGAGTTGCAGGCAGTGCCTGCAACTCCGGTATTACTCTATTAAAGCTGACAGTGCAGTTAACTCTGCTAATTCAGTTCATTGAGATAATTCTCTAACTTATCCATGTACTCGCCGTACTTGCTCCAGTTGCCGTCGCTTAATGCATCCTGAGCATTGTCGTATGCATCCTGACACTTCTTTATAAGTTCGCTCTGCGACAGTTTGCCCGGTTTCTTGTCGGATCCGCCTTCAGCATTGGTATCCTTGGCACTGCCCTCTCCGAAGAGATCATTGAGTGCTTCAGCAAGTGTTGGCTTGTATGCTATCTTGTCTCCGTAAGCTACAATAACTCTCTTTACCTCAGGAATACTTGAGTTTGTTGCTTCCAGATATACAGGCTCAACATACAGTATTGAGTCCTCAATAGGAATTACGAACATGTTGCCGCGGCTGTAGCTTGATCCTGCTGAACTCCAGAGCGAGAATTCCTTGGAAATCTCAGTGTTCTGGTCTATCTGCGCTTCAACCTGCATTGGACCGTATACAGTCTTGCTCTTTGGCATCTGATAGAGCACCAGCTTACCGTAATTATCTCCGTCATTCCTTGCCACCAGAAGTCCCATCAGATTCTTCTTGTCCTTAGGTGTGAACGGAATGGAGTTAACAAACTCTGCACTCTTCTCACCAGGCAGCTTCATGATGTAGTAGTTAGGAGTCATCTTCTGTTCTTTGGTTCCGTATATTTCACTTGAGATTTCCCAAAGGTCCTCGTTCTGGTAGAACACCTTAACGTCTTCCATGTGATATCTCTGATATACCTGAGCCTGAATGTTGAGCAGTGTGTTCGGATATCTGATATGAGCCTTGAGACCCTCAGGCATCTTGGAAATGTCCTTAAACAGTGCCGGATAGATTCCCTTGAAAGTCTGTGCAATCGGATCGCTTTCATCAACTACATAGTAGTTTACGTCGCCGTTATATGCATCGATGACAACTTTGACTGAGTTTCTTACATAGTTGACTGTCGATTCTTCCAAGTAAGGTTCTGAATATGGATACTTGCTTGAATATGTATAGGCATCGATAATCCAGTAAAGCTTGCCGTCCACAGTTACCATGTACGGATCTTCGTCATACTCCAGATACGGCATTATTTCTCTTACTCTGTCTGCGATGTTTCTGTTGATGATGATCTTGGAATCACTCTTAATGTTTCCTGAAACAAGCAGCTTGAGAGATTTTTCTCTTACAGAGAACATGAATCTGTTAATCAGATTCAGCTTGATTCCGGCCTTGCCTTCATACTGAGTGTACTTGTTGCTGTCACCGTCAGGATAGTCGAATTCATCTTCTGACGTGTTGACCAGAGCGTAGTTTGAGGTCATTTCGCCGAAGTAAATCTCAGGTCTAGTAATATCAATCTCTGCGGCACTTGATTCCGGCGGAATGTTCTTAACCAGCATGTCAGGCTGTCCGCTTGAAGTAATCTGGTCTACTCTTGAAAGTGTCGCGCCGTAACCGTGAGTATACTTCAGGTGCTTGTTCAGCCATGTGTTGCTTATTTTGCTCTCATCGATTTCTCTTGCCGAAAGGAATGTCTGTGTGTACTCTCCATTGATGGTGTATCTGTCAACGTCAACGTCATTGAAGTCGTAGTACTGTCTTATGGACTGAGTCTGGTTATAGAACTTCTTGGTTGGACTGTAGTCGTTGATTCTGATATTTGAAATGGTATCTTCGTTTCTTGCAATGTCGTCACTGCTCAGATTGTCGCTGGCAGAGAAGCTCTTCTCATCAACATCATTGAGCCCGTACGCATACTGAGTATATTCTATGTTTCTCTCCAGATACTTGCTTTCTTTGTTGATTTCGTCAGGTGTAACTATCAGATTCTGTACCAGAAGCTGACCACCGATGCCTGCAGCACCAACGATAATCATTATTACAGGTACTGCTGCCGCCGGCTTAATCTTCTTCTTTGTAATGCCGATAGCAAATCCAATGGCGGCAATTACGCTCAGCCCCATGAGGATTCTATACATCCAAAGTGTTACATTGACATCTGTGAACCCTGCACCGAATACTGCTCCTGTGCTTCCGAAAAGCAGTTCGTACTGCTTCAGGAAGAAGTGCACGCCCACCATGAGGAAGAACAGTCCACCAACAATAATCAGCTGCTTCTCTGCTATTGTAAGCAGAGTATGAAGATTATCGGTATTGAATGATTTGTCAACCTTTTTCTTTCGTCTGTTACCTGCGTTTGAGAAAGGTGACTTGCCGGAATTCATGCTTCCTTTGAATGCTCCGAACATGTCATTGAGATTGTCGAAGCCTCCATTTGCCTTGAACTCTTCTGAAGTTTCGCCAAAATCAGGCTCTTCTTCCTCTACTTCATCCTCCACCACGCTCTCCTTGATAAAATTCGGTGTTCTCAGTGTAATGAGAATCATGTAGTAGAGTACTGTCATGATAAGGAATGCAATTAGAAGTGCCAGCACTATGTTGTTGCATTCTTCAATGAATCCCAGCTTAAATACATAGAATGAAATATCCATGTTGTAGAGTGGATCCTTAATGTCGAAATCCGTGCTGTTAACGAACTGGAGTCCTTCAAACCAGAGGTTTACAACGCATACATAGGTAGCGATAATGCCGAACACTCCGGCGATTCCCCATGATATCAGATTCAGCCTGCCCATGTTCACAGCTTCATCGGACTCAATCTTCTTCATGTATCCATGCTTAAGGAATTTAAGATATACATATGCAAGCAGCGTAATTATCACGAACACCGGCACACCAATCTTAATCTGTGTGAACAGCTTAGTGAAAAATACCGATACATAGTCCAGTTCCTTAAACCACAGGAAATCTGTGATGAATCCTATGAGGCTTACGAACAGAGCAATCAGCACAACAATTACGACTATCGCCACTTTGCCCTTGGATTTACCGCCTTTGCCTTCACTCTTAGGCTTTGATTTCTTTTTTAGCATCAATTCTTTTCTCCCCTTAAAACACTGTCGCATGCGGATTAACGCTATAGATTTATTCCTCTTTCGACGAGCATGTCAAACTTCTTCTCAGGATACATTTTGAGTACCCTCTTGGTAGTCTCCCCGCCGACAGTTTCTTTTATCCAAATGTAGTAATAACTTCCCGATGTCCTGATTTCCCCAAGTTCCAGTTTAGTAAATTCACCGGGATTGGAATTCTTCTTCTTCTCGAGAGTTCCCCTTGTACTCTTGCTTGTTACCAGCGCAAGAACGCTTTCGTCGCCACTCTTCATTAACTCATACTTCTGTGATTCGTAGGCTATTGCCGTGCCTATAACCTTGTCGTCGTAATACACAGAGCAGTTATTCGCATCCCTACCCCATTCAACCTCGGTTATAGGCGTTGATAGGACCAGGTCCGAATTGTCTTTGATCTCATCGGTTACATACTTAAGGTCTGCATTGTAAGTTATCTCTTTGATATTGCCGTTATAATTCTTATCGGCATTTGCCTCGATAAGCTCAGTGTTGTCCTCAAGCGGTCCTTCACGTCTCTGCTCGGCAAATACGCTGTAGTCCGTATCATCACCTGTAATCATGTGAATTACTTTGTTAAGCTGAGTATCAACGATTTCTGCCACCTTGCTCTGCGGTGCCACATAATGCACTCCTATGCCGACTACTTCTGCTGCCAGAATCAGACAAAGCAGTACAAGCAGAACTATGAGAATCTTGCTTCCTGCACCTCTCTTGCCGCCTTCTTCCTCATCTTCATCTTCAAAGTCTTCCTTCTTTGCCTTCTTATTCTTCTTGGCTTCTTTGGCAGCAGCCTTGGCTTCGGCTCTTGCAGCTTTCTCAGCAGCCTTCTTCTCTTTCTTTGTCATTGGAGCAGGTTCTGCCGCAGCTTCCTCTGCCGGGTTCTCAGCAGGTAATGTCTCAACGTGCGGCACCTCCTGCATGAACTGTGAAGTCTCCGGTTCTCCATAGCTGTCAAAATCATTTGCCGGCAAATCTCTCAGTTCGTCAGGCACCTGTCCGATAACGATTGTCTGAGCCGCTTCCTGAGTTTCTTCAGGAATGTCGAAATCAAACCTTCTTGTTTCGCTCATGCCCTGACCGCTGAATACATCTGCATCATCGTCTCCAAAAATCATTGTCGGCTCATCAACTTCTGACTCGAATACATCCTTATCCTCCGAACCGATTCCCAGGAGACTTTCGAAGTCGGAAATCTCCTCCACATCGTCGTCGAAATTCAATGTGTCCTCATCAGGAAGTTCTTCAATTGTGTCCGGAACATCGACGATATCTTCAGTACTCTCTGCTGCCTCGAAATCATCGAAATCAAGGTCTTCGAAGTCCTCAACTGTTTCCAGCTGACTGAGCAGATCATCGATTTCATCCGGCTCGTCTGAAATTCTGGTTTCAGGCACAAATGAATCCATATCCGCGAACTCATCTCTGCTGGCAGTAATTGTTGAATCTGCAATTCCTGCCAGAATCTCATCCTTGTCCACTACTCTTGTGTCGCTCAGATTATTCTTGAGCATTGTATCTCTTCCAGTAACAAGCACCTCTTCTTCAGGAACCTTGAACTCCGGTTCAGGCTGCACTGCAGTTTCAATTTCTGCCGCCATGTCTTCTTCACCGAAGAAAGTGTCCCTGGCTCTTGCCATGGAGTTGATCTGATTTCTAGTGGCTTCGTGAGCTGCTTCAACCTGACGGTTTCCCGCCTGTGCTGCCGCCCTGCCTGCTCTGAAACCAGCCAGTGCTTCTCTTATCTTGGCTGCCTCCTCGTCTCTCATTCTCGCAGTCTGTTCAAGAACCTTGCGTGCTTCCTCTGCTGCGATTGTCTCGTTGGCAGTCCTGGTTATTCTTTCCCTTTCAGCTTCAAGTCTAGCCTGCTTCTCTGCTTCCTCAAGCTCTCTTCTTGCTTTCTCGGCTTCGAATTTTGCCTGCGCTTCCGCTGCCAGACGTGCTTCCTGCTGAGCCTTGATCTTAGCAGCCTCCTGAGCTGCCTTAAGTTCTTCCTCTGCCTTGATTCTGGCTTCTTCTGCAGCCTGGTATCTGGCTACTGCAGCCGCCTTGATTCTCGCCTCTTCTTCGGCAATCCTTCTCGCCTCTTCTTCAGCTCTGATCTTGGCTTCTGCTGCTTCTCTTCTGGCTGCTTCCTCAGCTCTGGCCTTCGCTTCCTCTTCTGCTCTGACTCTTGCCTCTTCAGCAAGTCTTGCAGCCTCACGAGCTTCTTCCTCTGCCTTTATCCTTGCAGCCTCTGCAGCCTGTCTTGCTTCCTCTTCAGCCTTGAGCCTTGCTTCCTCAGCTTCTCTTCTGGCCTTCTCGATGGCAGCCTGTCTCTCGGCTTCTTCGGCTCTTGCTCTTGCCTTCTCAGCCTCCTGTGCTTCTATTCTCTGAAGTACGTCAGACTCGAATTCCTTTGGCTGATATGGTTTCACGATACCCTCGGACTCGAGGAAATCATCCATGGTCTGAGGTTCACTGTGTCTCTTCTCGAATCTTTCTTCTGCAATGGCATCTGCCACTGACTGTTCTGCACCAATCGGATTGCCTGACTTCACCTTGTCATACTCCTGATTCAGCAGTCTCTGGAATTCTTCATTCTTCTTGTTGAATGTGTAAAACTTGTCTATTCTCTCTGCTGCGCTCAGTTCATCTGCGCTGTCGTCTGCCGATCCCCAGAGCTGTTCCTGAGCGACATCACCGACAAGCACTTTCTCAGGGGAGAAGCCTCCTGTTCGTACATTGCTCGCAGAATCCGACGGCTGTGCAAAATCAGCGAAGCGTTCTCTTCTTGCTACCGGTTCAGGAATATCATCCGGGCTGGCGTTCCAGTCAAAATCAATGTCATCAGTTTTCTGAATGCTCTCGTTACTGTCCGGATACTCTGAAACATTCCAGTTAATCTCGTCAAAAACATGCCTTTCACGGCTTGTCTTCAGCTGTGATTCTTCCGTTTTCAGAATATCTCCTTCCAGAGGCTCCGGTGTTTCGGTGATTATTTCCTTTTTCACCGGTTCGGCAGGAATAATCTCAACGGGGCTTCCGCAATACATGCAGAATCTTGATCCCTCAGCGATTTCCTTTCCACAATTCATGCAATACATACGTTTCTCTCCTTCGATAGTTTAGTCCTTTATCAGCATATCCAGCTCTTCGGCCGTATATCTTCTGCCGCTCTGTCCGATGTCATACCAGACGGAATTCTCAGGTTCCGACATGGCATCAGCGGCGTAGTCATTCACATATTCGTCTATGTCTTCCAGCTCTTCCAGCATGGCCAGATCATCAATATCTATGATGTCGTCAATATCATTCTCTCCCGAAACACCCATGCTGTCAGAAAAAATGTCGTCCAAAGAAACCCCGGTTTCCTCAGTCTCGTGAAGTTCGTGCTCCGTCGGCTGATCAGGTTCCGCAGTTACTGATGTTTCAGGAGCATCCTCCTCCAGGACACCCTCGACCCGCAAAGCATCAGGTGCTCCCGCCTCCATATCAGCAGAAATCATCTCACCCGCCGATGTAACTGCCGGCTCAGAAAGGTCATTCACACTTTGCTCATTCGGCCGGCTCCGTTCGCCTGCAGCCTGCACTTCC
>JALEUQ010000009.1 GCA_022780965.1 Clostridiales bacterium | reverse complement strand
TGAGAGAGTCGCAGAGTTTGCGGAGCATCAGCAGGAAGCTGTAGGCAAAGAAAAGATGCTGGACCTGGTAACAGGCAACCGTCCCGACAGCTTGCTGGGTAAAATGACTGTAGACTATTTCGAGCAGAAGTTCGTAGACAGGATGAACAACATCTCAAAACACCTCGATAGAGCATATCGCATCTGCAAGATATTGGGAAAATAAGGATACAACAAAGGAAGAAATCAGGAAGAGCATCAACTCTCAGATGCTTACAGTATTCTTAACTCCGATTGCTTTTGCCTGCATTCATCTGGCAGTAATCCTGCCTGTTATCAATAAACTGCTCATGTTTTTCGGGCTGTTCTATGCTGTCATTTACAAAGTGACCTCAAACGCATATGTGAAGATTGTAACAAGTATGTAGGAATGCTATAATTACTGCATGTCTAATTCTACAGAACGAACGAAACAATGCGGGACGGTAATGTAATGATAGTGAGGGTACTCGATCTAAAATCTCTGTACAGTCTGAAAAAAAGTAGAATAATTGCCGGTGAAGGCGGCAAATATCGTGAAGTGAACGGGGCAACGATATTGGAGATAACAGGAGGAAATACAGAAACTTCATTAAGGCTTCTGAAAGAATCTGCAAAGCCGAGAGATGTTATGATTACGAGCTTTTACAATATCAAGGGTGATGTGGATGCACAGCTCAACATAATAAGAACTCTGGCAGAGCTGGATGTTTCTGCACTTATCGTATTCTATTACGGGCATATTGTGCAGTCATTTGATGATCGGGTCATAGAACTGTGTGAGAAATTTGAATTTCCGCTGTTTGTTCTGGATTATGCGAAGACGATTGACGTGACTTACGAAAATGTGATTTCTGAAATATTCGAAGTTCTTAACAGGAATGATGACAGTCACTATCGAAAAGCTGTAAGCAAAATATGGGCTGTGTGGCAGGAGGATGGTGAAGTTGGAAGCGCACTCAAGGCACTGGCGGAAATGTCGGATACGGAGATTGCGGTTTTGTCGGCAGCATCTCAAAATGTGCTTGCATCCACAAGCAGCCCTGACGATATGAAAGCAGGCGACGGATATATTCACAAAGTAAATTACCACAATAATCACATTAACGTTCACATTCTGATAAAGAGTAGAACAAAAGAGGAGCGTGTGAGAAACTGGGTAGTATCGTGCATCAAGTTATGCATTGATGTCTATGGAAAACAATTGACACGGTCTGATGATGACGAGATTATCAGAAGAATTGTGAAGGGAAGCATGAATGAGGATATTACACTGTTTCCGGATGAATACATTATAAAATGCTGGCAGATTATTATGATTGAGGATTCGGCAAGGAGCATGGTTGACGGTTTGCTTGGCTATATATCGGATTACCCGGTCAGAGTAATTAACGGCGCATATAACGAACTCAGAATTTTCATTATTGGGCAGAAATCAGAATACGAGAGTTCGCCGATGCAGGTTGTAAATGACGGGTTCACAGACGATTCTTCATGCAAGGTCATTGAGATTATCGGAGTAAAGAAAAAGACTGAGATGATGTGGCTTCTGAAAAAAGGTGTCGAAAGTTTCGATTCAGTATTTAAAGTATATGACGGCAGAATCATTAGCAAATTTCAGCTTAAGAACTATATCAAGTGCAGAGAGCTGATGAAAGAACCTTGCGGAACAGATGCTGCGGTTGGCATGCTTGAACCTCTGGTTGAATATGATGCGGACAATAACGGCTCTTTGCTTGAAACATTAGAAAAATACATGCTGGACTGCAATCAAGATTATCGCAACACAGCTGACTGTATGTACATTCATGTGAATACAGTCCAGTACCGGGTAAAAAGGGCATTGGAAATAATAGGAATCAATTACAAAGTCAGTGTTGAAATGTATACACTGTATGACAGTCTGGTAATACACAGGATGATGATGATTGATGATCATAACTGAGAAAACATGCAGTGAAGCTTAACAATATCAATATTGCGTTTGTCTCAAAAACAAAATGTATAATTATGTTTTGTTTTTGAGACATTTTTATTCTCTAAAGGATTCTGTAGTATTAATGCATGAGTTGTTATAGAGAAAGAGAGGTTAATAATGACTACAAAGAACGAACATGAGAAGGCGGGCGCGGTCTATGTGAATGACTACGCGACAATGGTAGTGCCGCGAGATAAACGAAGATCTTCGTTTTCTCTGGCCATGGTGCTTGTGGGCAGTATCATTTGTCTGAGCTCGATTTACACCGGTGCAAGCTTTGCCGGCGGACTAAATTTTAAAGGTGTGATAATAGCTTGCTTTGTTGGCAACATAATCCTTACTGTTATAGGAGGACTGCTAAGCTATATCGGAACGAGAACCGGAGTCGGCATTGCGATGCTCATGAGAAACGGATTCGGAGTTCTCGGCAATTACATAATTGCCGTGCTGACTGCAATTGTAGAACTGGGATGGTTCGGATGGCAGTGTGGATTCTTCGGAAACACAATACACGCCATGTTCCCTAATGCGGGAATGATAACCGATCCTACCATTGCAGGAATATGGGGCGGATTCCTTATGATGATTACGGCATATTTTGGATACAAAGGACTGGAAATACTGAGTGATGTGGCGGCACCGCTTATCCTGATAATGTGCATGATAGGCTGCGGCATTGGAATTTCGAGGGTTGGCGGTCTGGATGCGTTTAACCAGATTACAATAGAATCTGCAGGCGGAATGACAATTGCAACAGGCATTGTATCAGTAATCGGTGCATATGCAATGGGAGCCGTTCTGCAGCCGGATTTAACAAGATACGGCAAGAAAGAGTCGCACAGCGTGATTGGCGCTGCTTTTGGATTCATTATCGCAAATTCATTTGTGATTCTTGCAGGATACATCATGTGTGTTGTTGCAAACACATCAGATGTATCGGTTGCGCTCCTTGAAATACTGGGAGCATGGTCGCTTCTGATGCTGATATTCGCTCAGTGGACAACCAACGACAACAATTTGTACTTCTCATCGCTGGCGGCTACTGTCGCTTTCCCGAAGTTTAAGAAGAAGCATATCGTAATTGTGTTCGGTATTATAGCAACGATAGCGGGAGCATTTGGAATTGTGGATCTGTTCACTGCGTGGCTGGGCCTTCTCGGAACAGGAATTCCACCTGTAGCAGGCATTCTGATTCTTGACTATTTTGTAATCAAAAAACAGAAATATGAATTCGGAGAAGGTGTTAAACATAGATTTTGCTCTGTACCGGCAGTTGTAGCATGGGCGGCAGCCTGCATAGTTGGATACTCCGTTCATTGGGGTATTTCTGCAGTAAACAGCATGGTGGTGGCAGGCATAGTGTATATTGCGCTTCATGCAGTGCTTAAAAACAGCGATAAACTTTACATAGGCGGAACTTATGCAGAAGACCGCAGAGGTGCGCTTGAAAAGATTTAAAAGGGAGGTTAACAATGGCAACAATTTATTTTGAAAACAGACAGCAGGTGGAAGACTTCGTAAGAGGATGCACATTTATGGGAACAGGCGGCGGCGGTCTGCCTGAAAACGGTATAAACTCGCTTATGAGTGAAATAGAAAAGGGAAACAAAGTCGGCATAGTGGATGTAAGTGAAATTCCTGACGACATGGTTACAGCATGTCCTTTCCTGATGGGCTCCATTGCACCGCATACTCCGGAAGTTGAAGCAGAAATCAAGGATTTTGGATTTGTTGATCCTGTATATTCAGAAAAAGAACAGCTGGCAAAAGCTTTGGAATATCTCGGAAAGTTCTGTGGAACAAAGGTTGATGCTGTAGTTCCTATTGAACTGGGCGGTGCCAATACTCCGGGAGGCCTGGCAGCAGGTGTTTCCATCGGAGCAGTATGCATAGATGGAGATTACACAGGAAGAGCTATTCCTGAAATCCAGCAGACGACTCCTTATCTTCAGGGAAAGACATTATGGCCGGTTGCGTCTGTAGATGCATACAACGATATCAGTTACATTGAAAGTGCACTTAACTACAGAGTTGTTGAGCGCCTTGGTAAAAAAATAGCTGAAACTGCATATGGCCTCGTTGGGCAGGCTGGATTCCTGATGACAGGAAAAGAAATGAAAGAATGCATCAATGCCGGCACATTAAGTGAATGTTACAATATCGGTAAGATGATACGAGAGGCAAGAGAATCCGGCAAAAATCCTATTGATACAATCGTAAGTGAGCTTGACGGATACGTACTTGGAACAGGAACCGTAACAGGCAAGGACACATGGGATGATGGTTATTATTACGGATATCATACAATAACAGGTACCGGCGATGATGAAGGTAGCACATATAAAATCTGGTTCAAAAACGAAAACCATGTAATGTGGAAAAACGAGGAACCATATGTTACAAGTCCTGATGTAATCACTGTAGTTGATGCGGCTACAGGAGAGCCTATTGCGAATCCGCTTCTCAAGGAAGGTGATAATGTATGCATCATTGGACTGAAAGCAATTCCTAAGTTCAGAACAGAGAAAGGAGTAAGTATACTCGGCCCTAAATACTTCAAGTTTGATATTGACTACGTGCCAATAGAAGACAGGGTAAAGAAATAATAAACTCGCAGTCGCACAGCCGCACATTGTTACCAGTGTGTGGCTGCTGCATTTATCAAGAATTATTACAACAGGGGGTATGTATGTCAGTTTTAAAAGATGTTGAACCGGCAGCCGTTCTGAAATTGTTTGAAGAAATATCGGCGATTCCTCGCGGATCGGGAAACACAGAAGCAATATGCAGTTTCTGCACAGAGTTTGCAGAAGAAAGGAAGCTGAAGCATCATAGAGACAAGGCGGGCAATCTTGTAATATGGAAAGAGGGCAGTCCGGGATATGAGGACAGCGAAACTCTGATTATTCAGGGGCACCTGGATATGGTTTGTGTCAAGAACAGTGAAAGCGGTAAAAATATGGAGGAAGAAGGACTCGAGCTAATGCTTGAGAATGGAATCATTTCTGCAGATGGAACCAGCCTTGGAGCGGATGATGGTATTGCAGTAGCTTTTGCTCTCGCAATACTTGAGTCAAATGAAATAAGTCATCCGCCTCTCGAAGTGGTGCTTACCGCTGACGAAGAAACCGGAATGACAGGAGCCATGAATCTGGACCTTTCAATTTTGAAAGGACGAAAACTTCTCAATCTGGACTATGAAGTTGAGGGTGTTGTGATAGCCGGATGTGCCGGGGCAATCAACTGCAGCATGATAATCCCGCTGAGGGAAGAAAATGTAAGCTGTGCGTTGTTTTCTAAGAGATGCACAATGCGTCTGGATGGATGCAGAGGGGGTCATTCAGGTCTGGAAATAGACAAAGGAAGAGCAAATGCAATAATCATGGCCGCAAGGATATATGCGAAACTGCATCGCTCTGTCGATATAAGGATGCTGTCTTTTGAAGGAGGAGAAAAAGCCAATGTGATTCCTCAAAGTGCGCAGATTTCATTTGTATTGCGTGAATCAGATGTACAGAAGGTGTGCTCCGCAGCAGAAGAAGAAATGGAGACGATACGAAAAACTTTGGGACAGTTTGACCCTGATATTGAACTGACATTAGCATTTGATGATAATACGAACTGTCGTGTATTTTCTGATGACAGCTCAGGAAACATCGTGGATGCAGTCCAGATTTCGCCTAATGGCGTGATGAATTACAGCCCTGACATCAGGAATGCTGTTCAGACCTCGTCAAATCTCGGAGTTATTGGATTATATGGCAGCCGCTGCAGAGTAGAATACATGATCAGAAGTTCCGTTTCTGGAGAAAGCAATTATGTGATGGCGCGCCTGCAGATGATTGCCGATAAAGTTGACGGAAAGGTGATCAAGGAGTCAGAGTTCCCTTCCTGGCCCGTTGAGCATGCATCTGAATTAAGAAGAATATACAGCGAATCCTATAAATCGCTTTTTGGAAAAATCCCGGAAGCGGAGGCGATTCATGGTGGATTGGAGTGCGGAATATTTGCGGAAGGAATTCAGAATATCGACTGTATTTCGTATGGACCGCAGATTGAAGATATCCATTCTGTACATGAAAGAGTTGCCGTTGATTCTATAGATAGAACGTGGAAACTTACGAAGGAAATTCTAAGACGCCTGAAATGATAAAGTTACAACGTCACTGTACTTTTGCAAAAGTGATAATTAATAACATATGGCTGCAATTAATTGCTAATAGAGTGCTAAAATGTCAACATTAATAGACCGAGCGTACGAATTTGCAGACAATACCTGCTGATTCAGAAGGTAACGTGACTATTTGAAACAAGGAGGAGAAAATGGCAGGTGTGTAATGGAAATCACGCCAATGTCCAGTTCAAGGGCAAATATTACTATGTGAAAGTTCGCTCATACAAGAAGGTAGGCAGTACAACTTACTACGGAGCATGGAGCAAGACCAAGCTGAGCAAAAAAATCAAATAGGTTGAAAACATGGAATTCGGAATAAAAAACCGGATTCCTTGCTCCATTTCTGTATATTCTTTTAGACCTTCGACTCATCCATGGGCTCCACAGAAACTACCGTAAGTATCCTGTCAGAAACGGTGAATCTCACATTGTATCCTGCGAAGTAAATGCCGTAAACGCGTCCGGGGTCGTGCTGATACCCGGGTCTTGGATCCTCAGCCAGAACGCTGATAACAGCGGACCTTTTGGTATGAGGGAAAATGCGGAGCATCTCTTCGGGGAAGGACACCTCAAGGGGAGCATCGTCGATTCTGTCGATGAAACCGCCGGTGGCATCCGGGTGGCAGTCTGAATAAGGGATATAGGGCTTGATATCGTACAGAGGGGTCCCGTCCACCATATCCACTCCTGAAATCAGCAGGCGCGGACCTGTTTCGCTGTCCGGGATGAAAGCTTCCAGGCGTACTGAAGAGAGGCCGATGTTGTTGGGCCTGTAAGGTGAGCGCGTTGCGAATACACCCATTCGAGTATTGCCGCCAAGTCTGGGCGGCTTGACAGTGGCAGACCAGTTGCTTTTGTCGGAAAGGTGAAATTCCCATACCAGCCAGAGATGGGAGAATTCTTCAATGCCTCTGAAAGCTTGAAGCTGTCTGTATTCAGGCAGGAAATCAATATACCCTGTCAGGGAACTGATACGTCCGCTCTGTCGCGGCACGCCGAACTTTTCGGGGAAATCTGTGTGTATGTGTCCTATTGTGTACATGGTAACCTCCTTATGGGATTATATCAGCAAAACGAAGATAATGTCAGTAATGGCGCGCTATTATATGTTATAATTTAGCAGATAGTTGTAGTTCCGAAGCAGAATACTGCAGATAAGGAGAAGAATATGGGTATTTTCAGGGATCAGTTTCTAAGTGTAATAGAGTGGAACGAAACTGACGAAAAGCAGATGTTTCATAAGTTCGGGCAGGACGAAATCAAAAAAGGATCCAAACTGATAATCAGACCGGGACAGAATGCGATATTCCTTAACAGCGGCGCAGTTGACGGAGTGTTCAAGGCAGAGGGCAATTATGATATTGATACGGACATCATTCCGGTTCTTTCAACTCTCAAAGGATTCAAGTATGCTCTTGATTCCGGAATGAGAGCTGAGGTGATGTTTATTAATGTTAAGGAGTTTAATGAGAAATGGGGCACTAAGCAGCCTGTTGTGCTCCAGACACCGATGCTCCCGGGAGGCATGCCGATAAGAGCCAACGGAAGCTATCAGTTCAAGATTGATAATCATGAAGTGTTCATCAACCGTATTGCGGGTATTAAGGAAAAATTTACGACAGATGATATTAAGGAACGTGTCACATCACTTCTTGACCAGCTCCTTATGAGTCACATTGCTGCAGAAGGCAAGGATCTGTTCAACATTCAGGCATCGGCTGCGGCGATTTCTGCAGGAATTCAGGCGGACCTTGACGCTGAGCTGAAGCAGATAGGTCTGACTGTAACGGGATTCCAGATTAATTCCGTTTCATATCCTAAAGAAGTCCAGGATATGCAGAACAAGGCAGCTGGTCAGGCCATGGTGGGCGATGTTGCCAGATACACTCAGATTTCTGCTGCAGATGCAATGTCTGCAGGTGATACAGGCACCGGACAGATGGCAGGCGCCATGATGGGTGTGCAGATGGGAGCTGTAATGGCTCAGCAGATGGCCCAGCAGATGGGCGGCGTCGGTCAGCCGGCGGGAGCACAGATGGCTCAGCCAGCACAGAACGCGGGAGCACAGCCGTCAGGCGGTGCCATTCCGAACTTCTGCCCTAACTGCGGCACTAAGACTACAGGCACCAACTTCTGCCCTAACTGCGGATATAAACTGGTATAGCCAAGAACAGGAGATGAGAAATGTACACATGTAAAGGATGCGGCGGATATTTAAGATTCGATATCCAGTCTCAGCAGCTTAAGTGTGACAGTTGTGATTCGCTGAGCCCTGTTCCTGACGAGAAGGACCAGAGCATGGACGCGGAATATACAGCCAAAGTATATACATGCCCAAGCTGCGGCGGTGAGCTCATGGGGGATGATAATGAAGCAGTTGTTTTCTGCAGCTTCTGCGGTTCGTCCAATGTGCTTACTGAGAGATACCAGCAGGAGAGAAGACCTGCCAGAATAATACCGTTCCGGATTACCAAAGAACGATGCAAGGAAATCTATGCGGACAAGCTGAAATCAGCACCTTTTGCACCTAAGGAACTTAAAGACCCGAAATTCATTGATTCCTTCAGAGGAATCTACATGCCGTTCTATTTGTATAATGCGGTGATTGACGACAAGGTGGACATGAATGGTGAATCATCGGACAGCAGCGGCAGCGATACGATAATTACAGATTACAAGTTTACCGGACACGTGGAGGGTGTCTATGAAGACATACCCCATGATGCATCGGCATCCTTCGCTGACGATATCAGCGAGAGTATCGTGCCGTTTGATGATGAGGATGCAATGGAATTTGCCACAGGATACATGTCCGGCTTTTATGCGGATACTGCGGATGTAAACAAGGATATCTACAGGGATGACATAGTAGAAATCGCCAGAACCGACGCAATGAGACAGATTGAGTGCCAGACGGGAGCAAGCGATATCAAATTTGATAAATCTTCCATGGATCAGATTAATCCGCAAGTAAAGGATGTAAGAATCGGGCTTTATCCTGTATGGTTTCTGTCCTACAGAAACAAGGACAGAGTGGCATATGCAGCCATAAACGGACAGACAGGAAAGATGGCGCTGGATATTCCTGTAGACATCAGGAAATATTTCCTGTTTACTCTGATAATGGCAGTGCCGATTTTTCTGCTGCTTAATTTCGTGCTGACTCTGTCGCCATCTGTAATGCTGATGGTATCAGGTGTATTTGCACTGATATCGCTTATAATCGCGGGAGTTACACAGAAGAAACTGTCAGGAGCATTGAGTGGAGCAAATGACAAGGGGCTGGGGAACCAGCGCCGAGAACAGAAAAAGAAGACCGTGAAACCTTTCGTGGTCCTGCTTGCATTGGCGGCTGTGGCGGCGGCAGCTCTGATAGTAATGGATCCTGTGTCGGATATTCCGTACTATCTTGGATCGCTGTTCTGCATCGTGTCTTCGGCACTTGCAATGGTCAGCCTTGTCAAAGTATATAACGTAATTTCCACAAGGCCTTTGCCTCAGTTCAATAGAAGTGGAGGTGAGGATAATGCGTAAGTTTGTTTCGATGGCGGCAGTCCTGCTGATTATGATTGCCATGGCAGTTCCGTCGTTCGCAGACACAGACAAAACAGTGAAAACCGTATCGGGAAACGATCTGGTAATCCTGGATGAAGCAGATCTGCTGAATGATTCCGAAGAAAAGAATCTTCAGGAACAAATGTCCGGTCTGTGCAGTTACGGGGATACAATCTTTAGAACCATGAGCGAGAATGCCGTGTCTGCCGAGGGAGCAGCCGACGTTACCCTTAAGAAATACGGCAATGACGGGCTGGTTTTCCTGATTGATATGGAAAACAGAGAAATCTATATGTTCACTACATATGACAACCTGACAGCGGGACATTGCAGGTCTATTACAGACAATGT
>JALEUQ010000108.1 GCA_022780965.1 Clostridiales bacterium | reverse complement strand
TGAACAGAATCAAGTTCAGTTTCAATCCGTACAACCTCAACAGGCTGAGTATTCTCGCAGGCGTTGAGGCAATGAAAGACAGAGCGTATTTTGAAAAGACATCCGGACTTATTGCCGAGACACGTGACAGCTTTGTTAAAGATATGGAATCTCTCGGATTCAGGGTTCTGCCTTCCAGGTCAAATTTTGTTTTCGTTTCTTCGGAGCAGATATCAGGTGAAGAATACTTCCTGGCTTTAAGAAAAGCGGGAATTATAGTAAGATATTTCAAGGATCCCAAGATCAGCAATTTCGTGAGGATTACTGTTGGGACGCCTGAGGACATGCAGGCGCTTGTTGATGAGACCAGAAGCATTCTCGAGGATGCAGGAAGAAGGTAGGGAACAGCGATGAGAAGAAAAAAGATTGTACGGGACACCAAGGAGACTCAGATAGTTCTGGCACTTGAGGTGGACGGAACGGGAGCATATGAGATAAATACAGGCTGCGGATTTCTCAATCACATGCTGGAACTGTTCGCAAGACACGGAAGATTCGATCTGGCTGTTGACTGCAAGGGTGATACGCACGTTGACTTCCATCATACGACGGAGGACATAGGAATTGCCCTTGGGGCCGCTTTTCGCCAGGCTCTTGGAGACAAGAGAGGAATATACAGATACGGCTCGATGCTGCTGCCTATGGATGAGGCGCTGATTCTGACTGCTGTGGATATCAGCGGAAGGACTTCTGTGAATTTTGATGTTGACATCCCTGCGCAGAAGGTGGGGGATTTTGATACGGAGCTGGTGAAGGAGTTCATTCTGGCTTTTGCCAGAGAACTGGGACTTACCATCCACGTGAGAATGCTGGCAGGTGAGAATACTCATCACATCATCGAAGGCGTTTTCAAGAGCATAGCTAGAGCGCTGAGACAGGCATGTGCAATAGAGAAGGAATATGCGGACGAAATCCCTTCAACCAAGGGTGTCCTTTAGGAGAAATGAAATGATAGCAATAATTGATTACGGTGTGGGAAATCTGTTCTCACTTACGGCGTCGCTTAATTACCTGGGTGCAGAAACCAAGGTAACTTCAGATGCTGCAGATCTTGAGGCAGCTGACAAGATTATACTTCCCGGAGTGGGAGCATTCGAAGACGCCATCAAAAAGCTGGAAGGAACAGGTCTTATAGATACAATCAGAGAACAGATAGCGGCAGGAAAACCGATGCTGGGGATTTGCCTTGGAATGCAGCTGCTGTTCGAAGAAAGCCATGAATACGGCATATATAAGGGACTCGGTCTTGTGAAAGGCAAAGTTGTGTCCATTGATGAAGATTTAAAGGCGGCAGGCAGACAGATTTACGTGTCTCCTGCAGGAGAGGAGACTCTCAAGGTGCCGCACATCGGATGGAACGCGCTGAGTTTCAAAGAAGACGAACCGCTTTTCAAATACATTAATCAGGGTGACTGTGTATACTACGTGCACAGCTTTTACGGCAGGGACTGCAGCGAGAGCACAATTGCAACATCGGAATACGGCATTACAATTACAGGTGCCGTAAGAAGCGGCAATGTTTACGGAACCCAGTTCCACCCGGAGAAGAGCGGGCAGACAGGACTCAATATATTAAGAGCTTTTATTGATATGTAACGCAGGGGGCAGAATGAATATTTATCCGGCAATTGATTTAAGAGACGGCAAAGTTGTAAGACTTTATCAGGGTGATTATGACCAGATGACTGTGTATCAGGAAGATCCGGTAGACGTGGCTAGAAATTTCAAGGCGGCTGGGGCTGATTACCTACACCTGGTGGACCTTGACGGAGCCAAGGACGGCGAGCTTGTTAATTTCGATACCATCAAAGCCATCGTGGAGGATGTGGACATGTTCGTCGAAGTTGGCGGCGGCATCAGAGATGAAGAGAGAATAAAACAGTATCTGGACCTTGGTGTCGGACGTGTGATTCTTGGCACCATTGCTGTTAAGGACAGAGAATTCCTGGAAAAAATGGTGTCAGTATACGGAGAAAGGATTGCTGTAGGCGTCGATGCCAGAGACGACAGGGTTGCCATTAACGGATGGAAAGAAATCACGGACATTGACAGCTTCGAGTTCTGTGAATATCTGCGGGACATTGGTGTGAAGGCGGTTATTTACACTGATATTTCAAGAGACGGCGGTCTTCAGGGCACTAACATGGAAGTTTACAGGAAACTTCAGGAAATCCAGGGACTTGAAATCACAGCTTCCGGAGGAATAAGCTTTATTGAGGAAATCGCTGAGTTAAAGAATGTGACTGCAGCAGCAATTCTGGGCAAAGCTCTCTACAGCGGGCTCATCGATCTGGCGCAGGCAGTAGAAATGGCTAAGTAGCAGGAGCCGCAAGGCTGAAAGGTTTGAGATGATTACGAAGAGAATTATTCCCTGTCTTGATGTAAGAAACGGCAGGGTTGTTAAAGGAATGAATTTTGAAGGCATCCAGGACGTTGCGGATCCGGTGGAAATGGCGAGATTCTACAACGTGGAGGGTGCTGACGAACTTGTATTTTATGATATTACAGCAAGTGTTGAGGAACGTGGTCTCTTTACGGACATACTGACTAAAGTGGCATCAGAAATCTTCATTCCGCTGACAGTTGGCGGAGGCATTAACACACTGGAGGATTTCGACAGGGTTCTCAAGTGCGGTGCCGACAAAGTGAGTGTTAACAGCGGTGCTATTAGAAATCCGGGACTTATTGAGCAGGCGGCCAAGAAATACGGAGATCAGTGTGTTGTTCTCAGCATGGACATTAAGAGAGTTGACGGAAGTTTTAAGATTTTTGCCAAAGGCGGTCGTGAGAACACCGGAATTGATGCCATGGAATGGGTGGTAAACGGCGTTAACAGCGGTGCAGGTGAACTTGTTGTAAACAGCATTGACACAGACGGTGTCAAAGGCGGATTCGATCTTGAACTGCTCGATGAGATTGCATCAAGAGTGAACGTGCCTATTATTGCATCCGGAGGTGCCGGCAAAATGGAGGATTTTTCGGAGCTTTTCAGGCACCGGGGCATTGACGCCGGACTTGCTGCAAGCATTTTTCACTACAAGGAAATCAAGATCCGAGATTTGAAGGAATATCTCAGAAGTGAAGGTATAGAGGTGAGACTGTAATGGCAGATATCAGCAAAATCAGATATGATGAGAAGGGACTGGTGCCTGCTGTAGTGCAGGACTACTATTCGGGACAGGTGCTGACTGTGGCGTACATGAACGAGGAATCTCTCAAGATTACCATTGAAGAAGGACGTACATGTTTCTGGTCAAGGAGCAGACAGGAACTTTGGAGAAAGGGCGAAACCAGCGGCAATACACAGAAGGTTGTGGAGATAATTGCGGATTGCGATTACGATGCCCTGGTTGTGAAAGTTATCAAGAAGGGTCCGGCATGCCACACCGGAGCAGAAAGCTGTTTCCATAATCAGATGATGCTTAATGAAGTAGAATAAAAGGGAACAGGCAAAACAAAGCCTATTGGACAAAAGCAAAGCTAATGAAATCAGTAATGTGAAGAGCCTCCGGAATTCGGAGGCTCTTGTCAGTGCAGTTAATAGTTCTCGACCATGAATACACCGTCTGTGGATTCAATCTTATGTCTTAAATCATCAAGATCAGTTCCCTTGGGCATGTATGCGACGATATTAAATGAAAGTCTGCTGCCGGCATCTTCTGCCTTGATGATTGTGGTTTCGATGTTTGTTGCTTTAAGTGAATGAATGTAGTGTTTCACATGTTTCATGGTTTCAACAGAATCGACAACCACATAGTAGTTAATGGCGCGTGACCTGCCGTAGAAGAATTCCTCGAATCGCGGCAGGAAGGTGAGACTTCCGAAGATGATAAGTCCTCCCACTATGGCGCCGCTGTAGAATCCGATGCCGCAGGCCAGTCCGATGCAGGCTGAAGCCCATAGACCTGCAGCAGTGGTAAGTCCTTTGACCTTCTCTCGTCCTGCAACGATTATCGTACCGGCACCCAGGAATCCGACACCTGTTATGACCTGTGCACCCATTCGAACGACATCTCCGTTGTTGATAAGAACATAGAAATGGTCGAAGCAGAACTGGTTGGTAAGCATTACTACTGCCGATCCGACACACACGAGAATGTGAGTACGAAATCCTGCCGGATGCTTGTTGGCACCTCTTTCCAGGCCGATGGCCCCGCCGATAAGAAGGGCGAGCAGCAGTCTGACTGAGACTGATAAGATGTTTATTTCATAAAACATGTCAGGCAGTGCAATATGCATTACGTAACCTCCCCTCTGTCAGCAAGTGTTAGAATATATTTAATGTTATTATAGCATAGTACCCACCATATATGGTATAATCGGTAGCAGAATTATAGAATTGAACAAGGAGTTTGTGATGGAAGCGAAATATAAGCGAGTTCTGTTAAAAATCAGTGGTGAAGCGCTGGCCGGAGACGATAGATTCGGCATTAACGAGGCAATGCTCAAGAAGGTTGCCGGTCAGGTTAAAGAAATAACTGAAATGGGCGTTGAGGTTGCCATAGTTGTAGGCGGCGGCAACTTCTGGAGAGGCAGGACAGGCAGGAGCATTGACAGGGCAACGGCTGACTACATGGGCATGCTGGCAACTGTAATGAATGCCATGGCACTTCAGGATGCTTTCGAGAGCGAAGGTCTGCCAACGAGGGTTCAGACTGCAATCGAGATGAGGGAAGTGGCTGAGCCGTATATCAGAAGGAAGGCAATCAGCCATCTTGAAGGCAAGAAAGTTGTGATATTCGGAGCAGGCACAGGCAATCCGTTCTTCTCAACAGATACTACTGCGGCGCTGAGAGCAGCTGAGATTGATGCGGAAGTAATTCTTCTTGCCAAGAAAATTGATGCAGTATATTCAGACGACCCTGAGATTAATCCGGATGCGGTCAGATATGACAGCCTGACACACACAGAAGTCCTGGAGAAGAATCTGAAGGTAATGGATTCAACAGCAGCAGCATTATGCAGAGACAACAACATTGCAATTCATGTTTTCGCACTTGCTGAGGACGGCAACATCAGGAAGGCCGTATGCGGTGAGAAAATCGGAACAATCGTTAAATAGAGCACGGAGGTAGCATTATGTCAGAATTTAACCTTAATTTGTTAGAAGAAAAAACAGCCAAGAGTATCGAAATGTTAAAGGAAGAGCTGGCCACAGTAAGAGCAGGAAGAGCCAACGCAGCTCTGGTTGACAAGGTAATGGTTGATTACTACGGTTCACCTACACCGCTTAAGTCACTGGCAAACATTTCAGTTCCTGAACCAAGAACTCTTCTCATTGCACCGTTTGATCCCAAGAGCATTCCTGACATTGAGAAGGGAATCAACATTGCAAACATCGGTATCAATCCTGTTAATGACGGCAAGCTGATAAGACTGTCAATCCCTCAGGTAACCGAGGAAAGAAGAAAGGAACTTACCAAGACTGTAAAGGCAATGGGAGAGGATGCCAAGGTTGCAGTAAGAAATCTCAGAAGAGACTTTAACGATAAGGCTAAGAAGGCTGAGAAGGCCGGTGATCTGACTGAGGATGACGTTAAGGATTTCCTTGATGATATCCAGAAGATTCACGACAAGGCAATCAAGGACATTGACCAGATTGTCGCTGACAAAGACAAGGAAATCATGGAAGTATAAACCTGTATCGATGTGGCTCATGTGAGTCACATCGTTTTTAACTGAGAACACAAAATCATTACATGAGGAGATTATAATGCTTGATAGAGATAGAATGCCGCGTCATGTTGCAATAATAATGGATGGTAACGGCAGATGGGCCAAGGCTCACAATGTTCCAAGGGTGCTTGGACACAATGCCGGAATGAAAGCCATGAAAAAAATCGTAGACCATTCAGATAAACTGGGAATTGAATATCTTACGGTATATGCCTTTTCAACTGAGAACTGGAAGCGTTCAGTTGAGGAGGTAAGCGGCATTTTCAAGCTGCTGGTCAAGTATGTGCAGAGCGACCTTAAGGAACTTATTGAGAACAACGTTCGTGTCAACATACTGGGCGATTACTCAGCAATACCTGATGATGCCAGAGCAAGTCTTGAGAAAACGCTGCGAGAGACTCACGATAATGACGGTCTCAAGTTCAACATTGCAATTAACTACGGCAGCCGTGATGAAATGAGAAGAGGAATAAGCGAAATCTGTCAGATGGTAAAAGACGGTGAAATTGATCCTGAAGACGTGACCGAAGAAATGATAGGCGCACACCTTTTCACAGGCCATGAGAACATTCCCGATCCTGAGGTTATCATCAGAACCAGCGGAGAGGAAAGACTGTCAAATTTCCTTCTCTGGCAGAGTGCCTACAGCGAGTTTGTTTTCGTAGACGATCTGTGGCCGGATTTCACGCCTGCAAGATATGAAGAAGCGCTGGCAATTTATCAGAGCAGAGACAGAAGGTTTGGAGGAAGATAAATGAAAACCAGAATTATTTCAGGAGCAGTAATTGCTGTAGTAACAGCAGTGCTGCTGGTGTTAAAAGGATGGGTGCTGTTCGCAGCATGCTACCTGCTCAGCCTCATGGGAGTACATGAGTTTTTCAAAGGATTCAAGGCTATGAACATTACACCGAACTTCGCCATAGCTGCTGGTTCGGTAACTGTGCTGTACGCTGTTGCTGCACTGGGTGAAAGAGGCGCAGGCGTGCTGGGCGGAGACATGGGAAGCTGGATGATGGCGTGGCTTTTTGCTACTGTTGTTGCATGTCTTTTGTACCTGTTCAAAATCGAAGTGCGTAAACCTGAAGATGCCATGGCAACTATCACTGGAATTGTGTACGTGGGCTTTTTCTTCTACCATCTGGCGGCAATCGGAATGCTTGACGGATACAGCATCTTCGTGTGGATGGTAATGATTACAGCATTTGTGACAGATACATGCGCATATTTCTCGGGAGTATTCTTCGGCAAGCATAAGATGACTCCGGTCATCAGCCCTAAGAAAACCTGGGAAGGTGCCGTTGGCGGTGTTATTGGAACAATAATAGTCAGCGGAATATTCGGATTCGTGTTCATGAGACCTCTCCTTGTTGACTGCATGGTGATAGGCCTTCTGGGCGCTGTAATTTCAATGTTCGGAGACCTTACTGCTTCCATATTCAAGAGGAAGATGGGCATCAAGGATTACGGCAGCCTGATTCCGGGACACGGCGGCATTCTGGATAGATTCGACAGTGTTCTGTTCACTGCACCTGTCATTTACTACTACATAGTTCTGGTAATCGGAGCATAGGAGACATTATGAAGAGAATTTCAATACTGGGCAGTACGGGTTCCATAGGAACGCAGGCTCTGGATGTAATCAGAAACAACAAGGATAAATACAGTGTTGCGGCGTTATCCTGCGCCAGCAGCATTGAACTTCTGAGAAGTCAGATTGAGGAGTTTTCGCCGGAAGCGGCTGCGGTGGCATCAGAAGAAGATGCGCGCATGCTTTCTGCAGAGTACAAAGGTGTCCAGTTCTATTACGGCAAGGAAGGACTCAATGAAATCGCGTCCATGGAGGGATGCGACATGGTGCTTAATTCGCTCATGGGCATGAGAGGTCTTGAGCCGACCATGGCTGCAGCTGAGAGCGGCAAAGATATTGCTTTCGCCAACAAGGAGACTCTGGTGGCAGGCGGAGAGATTGTAACTGAGGCTGTAAGAAGAAACGGTGTAAAGCTGCTTCCTGTTGACAGTGAACACAGTGCAATTTTTCAATGCATTCAGGGTAATGAAGGAAATCCTGTCAAGAGGATTATTCTGACAGCATCGGGAGGACCCTTCAGAGGTTATTCCTTGAAGCAGCTTGAGAATGTAACTCTGGAGCAGGCTCTTAATCACCCGAACTGGTCAATGGGAAGCAAGATTACAATTGATTCTGCATCCATGATGAACAAAGGGCTGGAAGTAATTGAAGCCAAGTGGCTCTTCGATGTGCCCCTTGATAAGATACAGGTTGTTGTTCACCCTCAGAGCGTGCTTCATTCTGCTGTTGAATATGAAGACTGTTCTGTAATCGGTCAGATGGGGAATCCTGACATGAGAGTTCCGATTGCATATGCTTTCGCATATCCTGACAGAATTGACCTTGGGGGACTTGTGGATTCTCTTGATCTGTTCAGTCTCGAGCAGGGGCTTACATTCCACAAGGCGGACAGCAGTGTGTTCAAAACCATCGACATGGCATACGAGGCAAGCCGCAGGGGAGGAAGTTATCCGGTGGTACTAAACGGTGCCAATGAGGTGCTGGTAGACAAGTTCCTTCATGGCAGAATCAGGTTCATAGATATCCAGAATTCCCTGGAAAGAATACTCGAAGAACATGTTCCGGAATACAATCTTACTCTGGAGCAGGTTCTCCACCAGGATAAGAAGATTAGAGAATTAACAGAGGCAATGATATGACAATAATATATGCCATTTTAATATTCTGCATGCTTATTTTCGTCCATGAGTTCGGACATTTCATAACGGCCAAAGCATGCGGTGTGAAAGTAAACGAGTTCGCCATCGGTATGGGACCTGCATTCTTTCAGAGAGAAAGAGGAGAAACAACATATTCACTTAGAGTTTTTCCTATTGGCGGATTCTGCGCCATGGAAGGTGAAGATGAAGATTCTGATGATCCGAGAGCTTTTAACAACAAGCCTGCCTGGCAGCGGGCAATTGTGCTTGCGGCAGGCTCGGCAATGAATGTGATAACCTGCATCGTTCTGCTGGTTGCGGTATATCTGATAGTTGGAGCCGCAACCACTACAATAGGAACGGTTTCGGATGGATATCCTGCTCAGGAAGCAGGAATCAGAGCCGGTGACAGACTGGTATCCATTGAGGGCAGCGAGATTAAAACATGGAACGACGTTTCTCTTAATGTGCCCGGTGAAGAGGCTGGCACAGTGAAGGTAGTTGTAGACAGAGACGGGAAAGAACTGACTTTCAATGTTGGAACCAAGTACAATGAAGAATCCGGCAGATACATTCTCGGAGTCAAGACGAAGGTGGTGCATTCGCCTGTTCAGGCAGTTGCCGGCGGGTTTAAGGGAACGTGGAATCTGACGAAATTCATGTATTCCACACTAAAACAGCTCTTCACAGGAGAAGTCTCAACCAAGGAGCTTAGCGGACCGGTGGGAATAGTATATGCTGTTAACACGACTGCTAGTACAGGATTCATGAATGTTGTCTATCTGGCGGCGCTGCTGAGCCTTAACCTGGCAATAATAAACATGCTGCCGTTTCCTGCGCTGGACGGAGGAAGACTTCTTTTCCTTGCAATTCGCAAAATTACAGGCAGACGGGTTACAGACAAGATGGAAGGATATGTTCATCTTGCAGGAATGGTGTGCCTGTTCGCGCTGATGATATATGTTACTTTCAACGACGTTATAAGATTCATTATTCCGATTTTTTCGTAGTGTTTACGGAATGGAGGGTTGGCTTAAATGAAAAAGAAAGTGTTCTGCGGAGATGTTCAAATCGGAGGTGGAGCTCCGGTATCAATACAGTCCATGACCAACACTGCCACGGCAGACGTAAAGCCTTCTCTTGAGCAGATTGCAAGGCTTAGAGATGCAGGATGTGAGATTATAAGACTGGCAGTGCCTGATATGGAGGCAGCGCATGCACTGAAGGAAATCAAGGCAAAGGCCGGAATTCCTGTGGTTGCAGACATTCATTTTGATTACAGACTTGCTCTGGAGTCGATGAAAAGCGGTGTGGACAAGATCAGAATCAATCCCGGCAATATAGGAAGCAGAGACAATATAAAAAAAGTGGTGGATATGGCCAAAGAGAGGGAGATTCCTATTAGAGTGGGCGTTAATTCAGGCTCCCTTGAAAAGGATATTCTGGAAAGATACGGCCGTGTCACAGCAGAGGGCCTGGCGGAAAGTGCGCTCAGGAATGTGAAAATACTTGAAGAGCTTGACTTCGATGACATTGTAATTTCTCTCAAGTCGAGCAGTGTTCCAATGAACTACAAGGCATATAAGATTGTGGACGAAGCCTGCAGTTATCCGCTGCACATAGGAGTGACCGAGGCGGGAATACCTTCGCGAGGAAGAATCAAGTCAGCAGCCGGAGTGGGAGCATTACTGCTGGAAGGAATAGGAGATACCATGAGAATATCCCTTACAGCCGATCCGGTAGAGGAAATCGTCATGGCAAGAGAACTTCTGGCAGCACTTGGAATGCGCCAGGAGAAGGCAGAAATAGTATCATGTCCAACATGCGGCAGAACTGAAGTCAATCTTGAGGCAATCGCATCAGAGATAGACAGAAGGGCGGCAGCACTTTATGACAGACTTGGACCTGATGCCAGACCGATAAAAATTGCCGTTATGGGGTGCGTAGTCAACGGACCCGGAGAATCCAAAGGTGCCGACATAGGCGTGGCCTGCGGCAGAGGCAAAGGGGTAATATTCAAAAAGGGTGAAATAATAAAGACTGTAAACGAATCTGAGATTACAGATGAAATAATAAAACTTGCAGAGGAATACGGCAGAGAATGATAGAAATTCTTAAAAGTGTAATCGACCCTGATAAAATTGGGAATCATACAATTGAAGAAATAGAATGCAGGGCAGACAAGGCACAGCTGTCTCATGACGGAAGCCGGCTGACAATAGGTCTGACCCTGAATTTCGTTCTGCCATATGAGGTAATAGATAAGTTCAAAAGGACACTGACAGGCAGACTGACTTCTGTCACTGCAGTTGATGTGCATATCAGCTACGCCGGCCTGATTCAGACACCTGAAGAGGCGGTGCCGCTCTACATTCAGCACATGATTGTAATTGTTAACGGCAGATATGCCCATGTAACGAGAACAATTTATTCCGAAGACTACACACTCGATGGAGGCACTCTTACAGTAAGAGCTCTCGGAGAGACTTCGGTAAGTGTGCTCAACAAAGAGGTGGCTGTACATTTCGAAAAGCTGCTTAAGCAGGATCTGGGAATTGAGCTAAAAGTGGTGTTCGAAAATCAGATTGAGCAGTATGCCAGAGCCGGCAAATCAATTGAGGAGAAGGCAAGGCAGGCAGAGGAACTGCAGGCAAAGAGAATCGAGGAAGTAGCTAAAGCACCTAAACCGGCCAAAGCTGCCGGTTTTTCTGATGCACCCGCATATGGCGGAGCACAGAAATTCAGAAGAAGAGACAGATACACACCGGTAAACGGCAACTTAATCATGGGAAGCCATATTGCGGGTGCTTCAATGCCGATTGGAGATGTCACTTCCGAAAGCGGCAAGGTTATCATTGAAGGTGAACTGTTCGGCAAGGATTCCAGGACTACAAAGACGGATAACAAGCTTGTGCAGCTTTATATTACAGACAAGAAGACAAGTATATGTGTCAAGGCATTCACAGTAGACCAGAAATGGAAAGATATTGACGATAATTTCAGCAAGGGTGACGGTATACGCATTCAAGGCAGCGCCCAGTGGGACAAATACGACAATTACGTTACCATAATGGCTGACAGCATTGAAAAGATTGAGAAAAAAGAGAGAACAGACACATACCCTGAGAAGCGTGTGGAACTGCATGCGCACACTAAGATGAGCGCCATGGACGGCTTTAACGATGTGAAGCGCATGGTTAAGACAGCTGAGAAGTGGGGACACAAGGCAGTAGCCATTACTGACCACGGCGTAGTGCAGGCATTCCCTGAAGCATCACATGCAGGCAAGGATATTAAGATTCTCTACGGCTGCGAAGGATATCTGTACGACGACACCGGTCTTGTTGATGAAGACGGCAATATCGACTACAAGAGCAGACCGACAAATCACGTGATTATTTTTGCCAGAAACAGAGACGGCCTGAAGAATCTGTACAAACTGGTTTCATATTCACACCTGAACTATTTTTACAAAAGACCGAGAATTCCCAAGTCTGTGCTTGCGGCTCACAGAGACGGGCTGATTATTGGTTCGGCATGTGAAGCGGGTGAGATTTTCAGAGCTGTATTAAATGGTGAGGATGAGGACAGAATCAGAGAACTGGTTGAATTCTACGACTACCTTGAGATACAGCCGCTTATAAACAACAGATTCCTTATAATGAAGGGGACAGTCAAGGATGAGGAGGAACTGAAAGAACTTAACAGGAAGATAGTTGCTCTGGGCGAAAAATACAGCAAGCCGGTTGTTGCCACCTGCGACACACACTATTTTGATGAAGAGGAAGCACTATACAGAAGAATACTGATGGCCGGACAGGGATTCAAAGGTGTCGAAGGAGACGAAGGACTCTACTTCAGGACTACTGATGAGATGATAAAGGAGTTCGAATACCTGGGTGAAGCAAAGGCGCATGAGGTTGTAATCGAGAACACCAATATGGTTGCTGACTGGATGGAGCCGATGATGCCGGTGCCTAAGGGCAAGTTCCCGCCTAAGATTGACGGTGCCGAAGATGACCTTCGCAAAGCCTGCGAGGAGCGTGCGGCAGCCATGTACGGCTCGCCGCTGCCTGTTGAAATCAGAGAGAGGCTTGATATTGAGCTTAATTCCATTATCGATAACGGATATGCAGTAATGTACCGTTCGGCGGAGATGCTTGTTAAGAAGTCGCTCAGCGATGGATATCTTGTTGGCTCCAGAGGTTCTGTAGGATCATCTTTTGCTGCGACGATGTCGGGAATTACTGAGGTTAATCCGCTGGCACCCCACTATCTCTGCCCTAAGTGCAAGAATCTGGAATGGGGAGATGAGATTGAGTACGACTGCGGAGTTGACATGCCGGACAAGAACTGCCCGGTATGCGGTACACCGTACAGGAAGGAAGGGTTCAAGATTCCTTTCCAGACGTTCCTGGGATTCAATGCAGACAAGGAGCCTGATATAGACCTTAACTTCGCAGGCGAATATCAGGGCAAGGCACAGAAATATGTAGAAGAAATCTTCGGAGCATCCAATGTGTTCAAGGCAGGAACCATAGGCACGATTAAAGATAAGACTGCATTCGGTTATGTGGCTAAATACTTCGAAGAAAGAGACATGCATGTTAATAAATTCGAACTGGACAGACTGGCTTCATGCTGCGAAGGTGTAAGGCGTACTTCGGGACAGCATCCGGGCGGCGTAATCATAGTGCCGAGAGGCCATGAAATTTATGAATTCTGTCCCGTTCAGCATCCTGCAAACGATGTGAAGTCGGATATTATCACTACACATTTTGATTATCACTCCATTGACCAGAACCTGCTCAAGCTGGATATACTTGGTCACGATGCACCGTCCATGATAAGGCAGCTTCAGGACATGACAGGTGTGGACCCGGCAGAGGTTCCAATCAAGGATGATAAAGTGATGACGATTTTTATCGGCACAGAGGGCCTGGACATTAAAGATCCTGACTACATGTTTGTACACGGCAGTTTCGGAATTCCAGAATTCGGTACTAAATTCGTAAGGCAGATGCTCGACGACATACAGCCGACATCTTTCGAAGAACTTGTTAGAATATCAGGTCTTTCACATGGGACAGACGTATGGCTGGGCAATGCTCAGGATCTGGTTCGTGCAGGTATCACGACTATGAGAGAAGCTATTGCTACACGAGACGACATCATGAACTATCTGAGGAAAAAAGGTCTGCCGGACGGAGATGCCTTCTGGATAATGGAGCACGTGCGAAAGGGCAAAGGCCTTACTGAAGATGAAGAAGCGCTCATGAAGGAGCATGAAGTTCCCGACTGGTACATTGAGTCATGCAAGAAGATCAAGTACATGTTCCCTCGCGCCCATGCGGTGGCATATACTATGATGTCTGCCAGAATTGCATATTACAAGGTGTATCATCCGGTTGCTTTCTATGCTGTGTATTTCACAGCCAAGGTGGCAAACTTCGATGAGAAGGTAATGCTGGGAGGCAAGCTGGCTGTAGAAGAAAGATACCGGGAGATACTGTCCAAGGGAAAGGATGCATCGAAGAAAGAAGAGGACGACATTCCTGTTCTGGAGGTCGCCATTGAGATGTATGCCAGAGGTTATGAGTTTGCTCCGGCAAGACTTGGAATATCTGATGCTACGAGATTTCGTGCTCACGAAGGCAAGGTGCTTCTGCCGTTTGTTGCAATAACAGGAATGGGTGAAGGCGCAGCGAAATCCTTCGCAGAAGGTTATGAAGAGCGGCCTTACGAGACTGTTGAGGAAATAATGGACAGAGGCAGAGTAAACAAGAGCACCATAGAGGAGCTGCGAAGTCACGGAGTTCTTGAAGGACTTCCTGAGACGGCGCAGATCAGCTTCTTTTAGCTGAAACGCAATGAGGCTTTTGTGATAAAGCTAAACGAGGTTTTTGTGATAAAATGCTTGCAATTGCAAGGTTTGCGTGGTATTATATTTATGTTAAAAAGAATATTTTTTAGCGAGACTGGGTTTAGGCCCAGTCTTTCTTTATGAATTAAGGGAGACACAATGGCAAAAAAGAAGATAACTGAAGTAGTTGAAGAACTTCTTGCCGGTTTTATGGAGAACGAGGGTTATGAGCTGTATAACACTGAGTTCATCAAGGAAGGCAAGGACTGGTTTCTCCGCGTGTACATCGACAAGCCTGAGGAGGAAGGCTATATCGGTACGGAGGACTGTGAGAAGGTGAGCCGATATCTCAGCGACAGACTGGATGAGGCTGATCCGATTGATAAGGTGTATTATCTTGAAGTTTCTTCTCCTGGCATGGACAGAGTGCTGGTTAAACCTGAACACTATGTCAGATATACGGGAAGGGAAGTAGAGGTAAGACTGTACAAAGGTATAGATGGTGCCAAGAATATCAGCGGCACACTTAAATACAGCGACGGCAGCCGGGTAGTTGTTGCTGACGCGACAGGTAAAGAGTGGAATCTGACTTTAGATGAAATTGCCAGAACTCGACTGGCTGTTGTATTTTAACGGGAGGAATTAAAATGAGCAACGGTAACGAATTTATGAATGCTGTATATGACCTGGTAAAGGAAAAGAACATTCCAAAAGAGGTGCTTATCGAGGCAATCGAGTCCGCACTGGTGTCAGCATACAAAAAGAATTATGGAACATCGCAGAACGTGAGAGTAATCATCGACAGAGAAACCGGTGATGTTGATGTGCTCATGAGAAGAGATGTTGTTGAAGAAGTGGAAGATGAATTCACTGAGATATCACTGGAGGAAGCACTGGAAATCGACAGCAGATACATGGTGGGAGATGTTGTTGAGTATCAGGTTACTCCAAGAGACTTCGGCAGAATCGCAGCTCAGACAGCTAAACAGGTTGTAGTTCAGCGAATCAGAGAAGCCGAGAGAGGAATGGTTTACGATTCATACATAGACAGACAGGGTGAACTAATCACCGGAGTCGTACAGAGAATCAGCAACGACACAATTTTTGTGAACATCGGAAACACTGAAGGAATTCTGGTGGCAAGCGAAAGAACTAAAGGTGAGAAGTACAGAATCAACGACAGAATCAAGGCTTATATCATGGATGTGAGAAAGAGCACGAGAGGCCCTCAGATTTTCCTTTCGAGAACACATCCCGGATTCGTTGAAAGACTGTTTGAACTGGAAGTGCCTGAAATCGAAGACGGCATCGTGGAAATCAAGAGTATTGCCAGAGAAGCAGGTTCAAGAACAAAGATTGCCGTTTACACTGAGGATGAGAATGTTGATCCTGTAGGCGCATGCGTTGGCACAGGCGGTTCAAGAGTAAGAAACATTGTAGATGAGCTCTTCGGAGAAAAAATTGACATAACAACATGGGACGAAGATCCAAGAATTCTCATCAAGAATGTTCTCAGCCCTGCCAAGGTTGAAGAGGTTATCACTGATGAAGATGAGAAATCAGCTACAGTAGTAGTTCCTGACTATCAGCTTTCACTGGCAATCGGCAAGGAAGGTCAGAATGTAAGGCTGGCAGCCAAGCTCTGCGGCTGGAAGATAGACATCAAGAGCCATACTCAGTACTTCGGCGATGATGAAATCGATGAGTACGAAGACGACTTCGAAGAGTATGACGATGAAATCGTAGAATACGATGATGAAATTGTAGAATACGATGACGATGTCAAAGAATATGAGGAAGAGGGCGATAGAGTTGAGTAACAGAAAGGTTCCGATGAGAAGATGTGTCGGGTGCATGGAATCGAAACCAAAGAACCAGCTTGTGAGAATAGCCTGCTACGAAAATGAGATTACAGTTGATCCAACAGGCAAGGCCAAGGGAAGAGGCGTGTATCTCTGCCTTGATCCTAAGTGTATGGAACTGTCAAAGAAGAAAAAGGCTCTTCAGAGGAACTTCGGTGTGGAGATTACACCGGATGAGCTGGAGAGGATTTATCAGGAGCTGACAGAGTATGAACAAAAAAATAGCTAGTTATCTGGGTTTCGCCAGAAAGGCGGGCAAGGTTATGAGCGGCGTCAATACATGCACCTTCGGCATAGGCAAAGGTAAGATTGAACTGGTCATCCTTGCTGAAGACATATCGGACAACAGCAAAAAGAAAATCATGAAGGAATTGAGACGCGGACAGGTGCCTTACATAACACACGGCACAGTACAGGAACTGTCACAGACCATTGGACAGTCAGGAAGAAGCGTCATAGGCATATGCGACAAAGGATTCGCGGAAGTAATATTGAAGGAATCCAAGGAAGTTGAGTCGTAAGGAGGGATTTGAATGAAGGTAAAAGAACTGGCAGATGAATTGAACATGTCTCCAAAGGACGTGCTGGACAAAGCTCAGAGCATGGGCGTTAAAGTCAGTGCAGTAACAGACGAAATGTCAGATATGGATGCTACTGCAGTTAGAAATACTATTACTAAAGGTGGCGGCAAAAGAGAAACTAAAGTGGTAAAGGTGACTCCTAAGAAGTCAGGTGCAGAAGACCATGTTGGAGCAAGTAATGTTACCGTTAAGGCGGCAAACATCAAGATGCCTGAAATCAAGAAGAGTACCAAAGCTGCTGCCAAGAATACATCGAAGAGCAAAACTGCCAAACCGCCTGTCGGCAAGCCGATTGTATCCAAGGAAATTGAGAACAGACCTAAACCTGCTCCCGGTCAGCCTGTAGTCTCCAAGGAAGTGTTGGAAAGAAGACCTGCAGGAGAAAAGGCAGAAGAAGCCAAGAGTGGACAGAAGGCGGATGCTGTCAGAAATGCAGCTGCAGAAGCTGAAGCAAAGAAAGCTGCAGAAACTGTAAAAGAAGCACCTAAGGCGGCTGCACCTGCTGAAGAGCCGAAGAAAGAAGAACCTAAGAGAAGAAGCGGTCTCAAGGTAATCAAGAAAGCAGAAGATGTAAGAAGAGAAGAAGCCGAGGCGGCCGAAAAGAGAAGAATTTCAGCTGAAAAGAGAGCTGCTGCCAAGGCTGCAAAAGAGGAAGGAAACAAGGCTGACAAGAAACAGGGCAGTGACAGAAAGCCTAGAGGTGAGAAGGCAGAAAGAGGCGAACGCGGCGACAGGAAGCCAAGAGGCGACAGAGGCGAAAGACAGGACAAGGGCGAACGTTCAGGCGAAAGAAACTCACGCCCTCAGAGAAGAAACGACAATGTGGCTGCTGCTGACGTTGCCCCTGAAAAATCTTCAACAAGACGCGAGAAGAAAAAGGACAATAAGGATCATGACAAGTTCTCCAAGCTTGAGAGAGGCAAGAAGCAGGGAAAGAAGGAAGCCCCTAGAAGCCTTGAAAAGCAGGCAAGCAAGAAGAGACATGCCAACAGACCTAAGGTGGATAAAGAGCCTGAAATTGAGGAAACAGTACTGCCTTCAGGAACAGTTCTTATTAACGTTCCAATTACAGTAGCAGGCTTCTCGGAACAGACCAAGACTACAGTATCACAGATAATCATGACTCTTATGAAGATGGGAGTAATGGCTAATGTGAACCAGAACCTTGATGAAGAGACTGTTGTTCTTCTTGCTGAGGAAATGGGAATTCAGGTTGCCATCGGCAAGGTTGAAGAAGAAGTATCAGAAGAAGGTATCGAAACATTTGACGACAAGGAGGAAGATCTCCAGCCAAGACCTCCTATTATTACTGTAATGGGACACGTTGACCATGGTAAGACATCACTCCTTGACGCAATCAGAAACACTAATGTTACTGCAGGCGAGTCCGGCGGTATCACTCAGCATATCGGTGCATCAGAAGTAGAAATTAACGGTCAGAAAATCGTATTCCTTGATACTCCTGGACACGAAGCATTCACAGCAATGAGAGCAAGAGGTGCTCATTCAACAGATATTGCTGTTCTGGTAGTAGCAGCCGATGACTCGGTTAAGCCGCAGACAATCGAGTCAATCAGCCACGCCAAGTCAGCTGGAGTGCCTATTATCGTTGCAATCAACAAGATGGATAAACCAGGTGCAAACCCTGACATCGTTAAAAAAGACCTGGCAGAGCAGGGCGTTCTGGTAGAGGACTGGGGCGGAGACGTTATTTCTGTTCCTGTATCGGCCAAGACAGGTGAAGGTATTACAAACCTTCTTGAAATGATTCTCCTTCAGGCTGAAGTGCTTGAGCTTAAGGCCAACCCTGACAGACTTGCCATGGGTACTGTTCTGGAAGCACGACTTGACAAGGCAAAGGGCCCTGTAGCAAGCCTCCTCGTACTCAACGGCACACTTAAATCAGGAAGAAGCATTGTTGCCGGAACATGTTCAGGTAAGATCAGACTGATGACAAACGACAAGGGCGAGAAAATCAATTCTGCCGGCCCTGCAACAGCCGTTGAAGTCCTTGGACTCACCGACGTTCCACAGGCGGGCGACATTTTTAACGCCGTTAAAAATGACAAGCAGGCAAGAGAAATTGCCAATAACAGACTTGAAAAACAGAGAGAAGAAGTTCTGGCCAGAAATTCAAGCACAACTCTTGAAGAACTGTTCAGCCAGATTCAGGAAGGCGATGTAAAGGATCTGAATCTGATTGTCAAGGCTGATGTACAGGGTTCTGTGGGTGCCATCGTTTCTTCACTTGAGAAGCTGTCAAACGAACAGGTAAGAGTAAAGATTGTTCATACCGGCGTAGGTACTGTTAATGAGTCGGATATCATGCTGGCAGGAACATCAAATGCTGTAATCATCGGCTTCAATGTAAGACCAAGCGCAGCTGTTACAAGCATGGCTGACAGAGACGGCATCCAGATCAGAACATACAGAGTAATCTATGACATCATCGACGATGTTGAGAATGCCATGAAGGGTATGCTTGATCCTGAGTTCAGGGAAGTTGTTCTCGGAACAGTTGAAATCAGAACTACATTCAAGGTGCCTGGAGTCGGCATCATCGGCGGTGCATACGTTACAAGCGGTAAAGTGGTTCGTAATGAACAGATTCGTCTTGTAAGAGACGGTATAGTAATACATGAAGGCAAGATTTCATCATTGAAGAGATTCAAGGATGACGTTAAGGAAGTTAATACAGGCTACGAATGCGGTATCGGCATCGAAAAGTACAACGATATCAAGGAAGGCGACGTTATCGAATGCTTCAAGATGGAAGAAATTGAAAGGGCATAAGATATGGGAAGAGGATACAGACAGGGCAGACTCGGTGAAGAAATCAGGCGCGTTATAAGCGAGCTGCTTTTCCACGGGCTCAAGGATCCGAGACTGTCTCCAATGGTCAGCATTACTGCAGTTGAGGTGACAAGTGACAACAGCTATGCTACTTGTTACTTCACTGTCCTTGACATGGGAACCCCGGAAGAAAACCAGGAGCGTCTTGAAGACACTCTCCGCGCGTTCGAGAAAGCCAAGGGATATATCAGAAATGAAATAAGCAGACAGATCAAGATGAGACATGCCCCTGAACTTATTTTCAAAATAGACAGATCCATGGAGTACGGCAGACATATTTCCGGAATCCTGGACACTCTGGATATTAAACACGACGAGGACGAAGAGGAAGATGAAGAATAACACATCACTGAGAGAAATAGGTGAAATTCTGGCGAATGCAGATTCGGTGCTGATTTTCCCTCATATTTCTCCTGATGGAGATGCATTGGGATCAGCTGCAGGATTATACAGAGTTCTGACTGCAGCAGGCAAAAAATGCGCGGTTGTTCTTGAGGAGGAAGTACCGGAATATCTGTCATTCATGCCTGTTGAAGGCTGCACAAGAGACCAGTCGGTTATTGATAATCCTGATGTTACTGTATGTGTTGACTGCAGCGAGCCGAACAGAATTCCCGGAAGAATTCAGCTCTTTGAAAAAGGCAAAATCAGCGTCTGCATCGATCATCACATAAATCCGGAAGGATATGGTGATTATTACTACATTGATGAGAATACTGCGGCTGCATCGGAACTGATCTATGAGCTGATTGGCGAAATGGGGCTTCCTATTGACAAAGACACTGCAACACTTCTGTACACGGGGATTGTAACGGACACGGGATCTTTCCAGTATTCTAATACTACCGCATCCACACACAGGATTGCTGCGGAGCTTATGGAGGCTGGTGTCAGTGTTAACAATGTTTCAGTAGCTGTGTATCAGAATGTGTCGCGTGAACAGACAATTGCCGAAGCACTTATTCTCGAGAAAATGGAGATTTTTGCTGATGGCAAAGGAGCAATTTCCTACGTTACAGCAGAGGAACTGGCATCTGCAGGCGCGACAACTGATGATACTGAGAAGGTTATCGACAGACTTAGAGATATAAAGGGTGTTGAAATTGCAGCATTTCTCAAACCCAAAGGCGGAGATGTGAAGGTGAGTCTCAGGGCCAAGACATACGGAGATGTGCAAAAGATTGCGCGTGAATTCGGCGGCGGAGGTCACAAGAAGGCTGCAGGGTGTACAATATCAGGGGATATCGCTGAAGCTGCCAATGAAGTAAAAAAACTCATTAAGGAATCTTTGGAGAATTAGATGATTAAAGACGGTATTTTGATAGTTGATAAACCTCAGAACTGGACTTCACACGACTGCGTTGCCGTGGCCAGAAAAGCTCTGGGCGCAGACAAGCTAGGTCACGGCGGCACGCTGGATCCGATGGCTGAAGGACTGCTGCCCCTGTTTGTCGGAAGAGCAACCAGAATCATGGAGTACCTGGATATGGATGACAAAACATATATATGTGGAATCAGACTGGGTATTACTACTGATACCCAGGACATCTGGGGGCAGGTTACTGCCAGTGCACCGGCGGATCATGTGGACAGGGAGACTTTCCGTGATACGCTCATGTCTTTTCTTGGTGAACAGAAGCAGATTCCGCCAATGTATTCTGCTGTTCGTATTAACGGCAGGAGGCTGTATGAATACGCCAGAGACGGAGAGGACGTCAACGCTGCCGCCAGAGACATCAATGTCAAAAAAATCAGGTTCATTGAATTCGATGAGAAGGCGATGGAAGGCAGATTTGAGATTACTGTTTCCAAGGGAACATACATTAGAACCATCTGTAATGATATCGGCGACAGGCTGGGCTGCGGGGCGGCAATGTGCTATCTTAAGCGAACAGCTGTGGGGATTTTTAATCTGGATAATGCAACCGGTCCTGACAGGCTGAAGGAGCTGATGAATCTCCGAAAAGAAATGAAGGAAGATTATCAGGTGCCGAGGGATATTGCTGAGGCGATTATTCCTGTTGACAGGCCGATGGTGAACCTGGGTAAAGTGAGCCTTAGCAGGGACAGAACCTGGTATTTCGCGGCGGGAAACAGTATTAGATGGAGGCAGGTCAAGGTGCTTGAGGCACCTCGGGGAACTGCTGATGTGAAAAACAAAAGAGGAAGAGGATATGACGTTCTGTACAGAGTGTACATGGACGACGGCAGATTCATCGGAACCGGGTATTATGATGCCAAAACCAATGAACTGAAGGCTGACAAGATTTTCGTGAAAAGGCAGGAATTATGATAATATTCAATTCGCTTGATGAAATTAAAAATATAGATGAAACCGTGATAGCTCTCGGAAATTTCGACGGTGTTCACAAAGGACATCAGGAGGTTATCTCCAAGACGGTTAAGAATGCTGAGGCGGCCGGGCTGAAGAGTGCGGTGTTTACGTTTTCCAATCATACGAGAACTATGATTAAGGGTGCGCCTCAGGTTAAGAATATTCAGTATCAGCACGAGAAGGCTGAGAAAATAGCAGAGCTTGGTGTGGATTATCTTTTCAATATTCCTTTCACAGAGGAGATAATGAGAATGTCACCGGAAGCATTCATTAAGGATATTCTCGTGGACAGAATGAGGATCAAAGAGGCTTACTGCGGATTCAATTACAGATTCGGAAGCAAGGCGTCTGGAACTCCCGAGACTCTCATGAGGGAAGGACTGAAGCTGGGATTCGGAATTCATGTGCAGGAAGCATATGTCATTGACGGCATTGTTGTCAGCAGCACGGAAATCAGGAAGTACATTGCTGAAGGCGACATGGAGGCCTGCAACAGGTTCCTGGGCCGCATATACACTATTGACGGTGTAGTAATCGAGGGAAACAGGCTGGGAAGAACAATCGGATTCCCAACATGCAACATACCTGCAGATTCAAGCATGGCAATACCGCCAAACGGCGTGTATATTACAACGTGTACAGTGGGCGGCAAAGATTACCCGTCAGTCACAAATGTAGGAGTCAAGCCGACAGTGGGAACATATGATATCAATATAGAGACGCATATTTTTAACTTCAACAGAGATGTGTACGGAGAAGAAATCGAAGTGCATTTCATTAAGCAGACAAGACCTGAGATGAAGTTCAGCAGCGTCGATGAGCTTAAGAAACAGATTGAGAAAGACTGTATTCAGGCGAAGAGCTGGCACAGACTGAACGGATAACGGGATTCGAAGCGTTTTGCTGGAGGCCGTCTTTGAGAGGCATTGTGACCGAATGAAAAATGTCAATGGCGCATATTTCTATTGCAATGCATATTGATTTGTGATAGTATATGCTGGTTGAAGAACGTACCTGCGCTTAGTTGCTCGATACTCCGACGACTACTCAGCAGCGGGCACATAACGTATCAAAAGATATAAGTAATAGGAGGAAACGAAATGATTACAGCAGAAAAGAAAGCAGAAATTATCAAAGAGTATCAGTTAAAGGAAGGCGACACAGGTTCTCCTGAAGTACAGATTGCTATTCTGACTTACAGAATCAATGACCTGAACGAACACCTGAAGGTTCACAAGAAGGACCACCATTCAAGAAGAGGTCTTCTGAAGATGGTAGGACAGAGAAGAAATCTTCTGGGATACCTGAAGGAGAAGGATCTTGAGAGATACAGAACTCTCATCGCTAGACTGGGTCTGAGAAAGTAATAACTATGTTAATAAGGCGAGGTCAGGTGACCTCGCCTACATTTATATATTACGGCTTAATAAGCCATGATTACGCTGCAGTAAGAGGCTGCAGTGAGGCAGTACGAGAGGACAATAAACAGGAGGTAGTTGTTTATTATGAGGTACACAGATTATCACGTTTACAAAACAGCAATCGGCGGCAAACTGCTTGAACTGGAAATAGGCAAGGTTTGCGAGCTGGCAAACGGGCAGGTAATGGTAAGATACGGGGATACAGTTGTTAATGTAACAGCATGTGCATCTAAGGAGCCAAGACCTGATGTTGATTTCTTCCCGCTTTCATGCGACTACGAAGAAAAAATGTATGCGGCAGGAAAGATTCCGGGCGGATTCATCAAGAGAGAAGGCAGACCAAGTGAAAGAGCAATTCTCTGTTCAAGACTTATGGACAGACCGCTCAGACCACTGTTCCCTAAAGGTTTCTACAATGATGTTCAGGTAGTAGCAACTGTAATGAGCATCGATAATGACTGTCCATCAGAAATCGCAGCAATGATTGGTTCATCAGTAGCGCTGGCTATTTCAGATATTCCGTGGGATGGCCCTACAGGTTCAGTTAAGATTGGTATGGTTGACGGTGAGTTTGTAATCAACCCATCAGTTGCACAGAAAGAACTGAGCTCAATCGACATGACAGTTTCAGGAACCAAAGAGGCAATCATGATGGTTGAAGCAGGTGCAAACGAAGTGCCTGAAGACATCATGCTGGATGCAATCATGTTCGCGCATGAGGAAATCAAGAAGATTGTTGAATTCATTGACCAGATTGTTGCTGAAATCGGCAAGCCTAAGATGGACATCGAACTTTACAAGGTTCCTGAAGACATTGACGCTGCAGTAAGAGAGTATGCAGTAAGTAAGATGAGAGAAGCGATCCAGACTTACGACAAGATGGAAAGACTGGATAACATGGATGCAGTAGAAGCAGAGACAAAGGCTCACTTTGAAGAAATATATCCTGATAATGCCAAGGATATAGACAATGTTCTTTATGCAATCACCAAGGAAACTGTAAGAAGCATGATTCTGGATGAAGGCATCAGACCTGACAACAGAAAGCATGACGAAATCAGACCTATCTGGATTGATAACGGCATTCTTCCAAGAACGCACGGTACAGGTCTCTTCAAGAGAGGACAGACTCAGGTGCTTTCAATTGCAACACTCGGACTGCTCAGTGAGAAACAGACAATCGATGGAATCACAGAACAGACTGAGAAGAGATACATGCACCACTATAACTTCCCGCCTTATTCAGTAGGTGAAGCAGGAAGAATGAAGAGTCCGGGCAGAAGAGAAATCGGTCACGGTGCACTGGCAGAGAGAGCAATCATTCCTGTACTTCCAAGTGAAGAAGAATTCCCATATGCCATCAGAGTAGTTTCAGAAGTGCTTTCTTCAAACGGTTCAACTTCAATGGGTTCAACATGCGGAAGCTGCCTGGCGCTGATGGATGCAGGTGTCCCTATTAAGGCACCGGTAGCAGGAATCGCAATGGGACTTATCGAAAGAGTAGAAGAAGACGGTTCAAGCAAGTTCGCAATTCTTTCTGATATTCAGGGTATGGAAGACTTCCTCGGTGACATGGACTTCAAGGTTACAGGAACAGCCAAGGGTGTTACGGCAATACAGATGGATATCAAGGTTCACGGACTTTCCAGAGAAATACTTGAGAAGGCTCTCAAGCAGGCAAGAGAAGGCAGAATGCATATCATGAAGGAAATGCTTGAAGTGCTTCCTGAACCTAAGAAGGAAATGTCGCCATGGGCTCCTAGAATCATTACTATTCAGATTAAGCCAGACCAGATCAGAACAGTTATCGGCAAGGGCGGAGAGACTATCAACGGCATTATCGAGAGAACAGGCGTTAAGATTGACATTAACGATGAAGGAATGGTATTCATTGCTTCACCTGATGCAGAGGGACTTGAGAAGGCAAAGAAAGAAATTGAAATGCTCACCAAGGATCCTGAACCAGGCGAAATCTACGAAGGTAAAGTTACAAGAGTAATGAACTTCGGTGCTTTCATAGAAATTCTTCCAGGCAAAGAAGGTCTCCTTCACATCAGCAAGATGGCCAAGGAAAGAGTTGAGAAGGTAGAAGATGTCATGAACGTAGGTGATGTAGTAACAGTTAAAGTTACTGAAATCGACAGCCAGAACAGAATCAACCTTTCCAGAAAAGAGCTTCTGTAACTGTCAGGCATTAGAACTGAATAACGAATAGGACATAAAAGACGCTGCAGCAATGCGGTGTCTTTTTATGTGCCGTCGCTTTTTTACCATTACTTTCATTTTTTTGTTTTTACTTTCATTTTACGACAGTGAGATTTTGTATTTTACAAGGCGCCAATATAATGCACTTGTAAACATGAAAAGCCAATCATTTATAAGAAAGGAAGGAAATAAAAAAATGAAAATGAAAAGCAAATGGTTCAGAACACTGGTAATG
>JALEUQ010000134.1 GCA_022780965.1 Clostridiales bacterium | reverse complement strand
CTGCCGGCAATGGGGTAAATCACGCAAAGCAGACTTCCGCCGATTATGGATGCGAGTGCATAAATATGTTTTCTGAAGATGTATGGCCGCACACCTGCCATGTACGCAAACCTCCCGTCCTGAATACAGGACGGGAGGTTTAGTATTACCTTTATTCTGTTCTACAGCCCCAGAGCTGCTTCAAGTTCAGCCTTAGGTCTGAAGCCTACGATTGAATTAACGATTTCTCCACCGGACATAACCACGAGGAGCGGAATGCTGGAAACCTGGAATTTCATTGCCAGAGCTCTCTCCTCATCCACATTCACCTTGCACACTTTGATTTCATCGTGCTCGGCCGCGATTTCCTCAAGTACAGGCCCAATCATCTGACACGGGCCGCACCATGCTGCCCAGAAATCAATAACAACCTTCTTATCGGACTTGAGCACTTCCTGCTCGAAATTGTCCGCTGTAATTCTTACTGTATTCATGCTGATCTCCTTTCTATTTTGATTTGTAATACAGCATGCAGTGGCAGTACCCTTCGAAATCAGGGTCAGCTATCTGCTCTTTGAATTCAGTGCACATGCATACTGTGTCCGGAGTCATCTCAAGTTTGCACGGACAGTGACCATCCTTCATCTTGAGACCCTCTCTGATCCTTTGAACAAGTTCCGCATCCGGATTTACTGTTATGTTCATAAACTATACCCCCTTATCTGTTTCCAGTAATAACGGTCTCAAAAAAGTGCCGGATTATATTCTATTATAATTGATAAGGCAGCCTTTGAGAATGATTTCTCTTTCATCATCTGTAAGTTCTCCCAGTTCCAGATTAAACGGCTTCATTTCATCTGCACTTACAACATATGCAGGGATTAACGTAAGCTTGTCGGAAATAGCCTTGCGAATTTCAGGAATGAAGATGAAATCACCATTGGCGAAAGGCAGCTCACCTTCAGGGATGATGAATGGAATCATGCCCCAGTTAATAAGGTTTGAACGATATCTCTTGGTTGCATATTCATTGGCAATGTTTGCCCAACCGCCCAGTACTTTCTGGCATGATGCCGCCTGTTCTCTGGCCGAACCGTCACCAGGCTTAACTGCGAAGATTGTGCTTCCTACTCCCATGTTTGTTCTGTCAATATGCGGATATACTTCGCGAACCTTGTCTCTGACAGCTCTTAGCTCAGGCAGTGCATCCGCAGGACATGCACCCTGCTCGATTGCCTTCTGTGCCACCTGAACCTCCTTAGCCTTGCCTACATATGAAGGATCTTTCCTTGAAAGTGTGAACTCTGCCAGACCCAGAGGATTTGATCTGTATGAGGAAGTCTCGCCTGACGGAATAAGTTCGTCAGTAGTTGTAACAGGGTCGTGAATCTCAGCGACAACCTTCAGGAACAGATTCTCCGGTAGCGGACTCATTTCAGGCCAGTCCTTGATGTTTGGTCCGAACTTGATATCAACCGACGGATCAGCCACTCCCTTGGAATCGAATACTCTGTTGTCATAAATGCTGCTGTCGAAGAAATACTTCGGAGTCTTGATTTCGCAGTCAATCTCTGTTGCTGATGTCAGGAAGCCCCTGTTTGCTGCTGTTGCCGCAATGGAACGTGCATCCATGAGAGCTACTGATGATATCTGACCGTTCTGCAGCTTGGAACCTTCTCTGTTAGGGAAGTTTCTAGTGGAATGTCTAATACTGAAAGCATTGTTGGCAGGTGTGTCGCCGGCACCGAAACAAGGTCCACAGAAAGCAGTCTTCATGATTCCGCCTGACTGGAGGATTTTCATTGCAGCACCGTTCTTCATCAGTTCCATGTAAATCGGTGTACTTGCAGGGTATACACTGAGAGTGAACTCATCAGCACCGATATACTTGCCGTCCAGAATGTCAGCAGCTGCGCAGATGTTTTCGAAACCGCCGCCTGCACATCCTGCGATGATTCCCTGTTCTACATAAAGTTTGCCGTTTCTTACCTTATCCTTAAGGGAGAAATCCACCTGACCGTCAAGGCTTACAAGAGCTCTCTGCTCAACATCGGCCAGAATGTCTCCCAGATTCTTCTGAACTTCTTCAATAGTATATGCATTGCTTGGGTGGAACGGCATTGCAATCATCGGTCTGATTTCACTCAGATTAATCTCAACACAGCCGTCGTAATATGCCACCTTGGCAGGCTTCATTTCCTTGTAGTCTTCCGTTCTGCCGTGAATCTGATACCACTCTTCAATCTTCTCGTCAGTTACCCAGATTGATGAAAGGCATGTAGTCTCTGTTGTCATTACGTCAACACCGATTCTGAAGTCTGCACTCATTGATGCGACACCAGGTCCCACGAATTCCATCACCTTGTTGTTAACATATCCGTTCTTGAATACAGCTTCTATAATAGCCAGTGCCACGTCCTGAGGACCTACTCCCGGAACAGGTGCTCCCGTCATGTGAATTGCCACAACCCCAGGCATGTTAATGTCGTAAGTCTGATTAAGAAGCTGCTTAACCAGTTCAGGTCCGCCTTCTCCCATGGCCATGGTTCCCAGTGCTCCATATCTGGTATGGGAGTCTGAACCTAGAATCATCTGTCCGCCGCCGGCCAGCATTTCTCTGGCATACTGGTGGATAACAGCCTGATGAGGAGGCACATAAACTCCGCCGTACTTCTTGGCGCAGCTTAGTCCAAACATGTGGTCATCTTCATTAATTGTACCGCCTACTGCACAAAGGCTGTTGTGGCAGTTTGTAAGAACGTATGGAATCGGGAACTTCTCCAGCCCGGAAGCTCTTGCTGTCTGTATGATTCCAACGAAAGTAATGTCGTGTGATGTCATCTTGTCGAATTTAATCTGAAGTTTTGACATGTTTCCTGATATATTGTGGGACTCCAGAATGCCGTATGCCATGGTTCCTCGAGCAGCCTCAGCCTTATCTGCAGCAATTCCCTGCTGTGCCAGTTTCGCTGCTGCGTCTCTGTCATCTTCAATAATCTGTACTCCGTCAATCAGATATACACCGTTTTCATATAATTTCATGTAATCGAACCTCCCTATTACACATTATTGTCTTATTTTCTCATCATAATTATAGTCTTGAAGATGCTATAAATCAATATCTTTGTATTCTTGTATACAATCTATATTAAGGTTCTCACCTATTCCAAAGGGCGTACCTTTGATGTAGAATAATTAGGGTTCAAACACACAAAAAACCGGGAGGAGCACCATGAATTTTCAGCTTAATGAAGAACAGCAGTTTGTAATAAAAACAGTGCGCGATTTCGCTCAGCGCGAAGTCAAACCCATGGCAGCAGAAATAGATGAAAACCACAGATTTCCACACGAAACAGTAGCAAAAATGGCAGAAATGGGAATGCTCGGCATACCGTTCCCCAAGGAATACGGCGGTGCCGGAGGCGATTACCTTTCATACTATCTCACAGTTGAGGAACTGGCCAAGGCATGTGCATCTACGGCAGTAATCTGCTCTGCACACACATCCCTTGTAACCTGGCCAATATACAACTTCGGAACGGAAACCCAGAAACAGAAGTACCTTCCTGAAATGACTTCAGGCAAAAAACTGGGAGCATTCTGTCTGACAGAACCAAATGCAGGAACAGACTCCGCAAAACAGGAGACTCGCGCAGTACTCGACGGCGACGAATATGTGCTCAACGGCATCAAAACCTTCATCACCAACGGAGGAGTCGCGGACGTTTTTCTTGTATTCGCAATGACCGACAGAACCAAAAAAAACAAGGGGATTTCCGCATTTATCGTTGAGAAGGATGATCCCGGATTTTATGTTGGACGCAATGAGCGTAAAATGGGAATCTGCGCTTCTTCAACTGTAAGTCTCACTTTCAAGAACTGCCGCATACCCAAGGATCGTCTCGTAGGACGAGAAGGTCAGGGCTTCAAAATAGCCATGATGACTCTTGACGGCGGCCGCATCGGTATCGCCGCTCAATCTCTGGGCATTGCCGAAGCAGCATTTGATGAGGCTCTCAATTATCTTAAAACGCGCAAACAGTTTGGCGGACCTCTCACGAAACAGCAGGCTCTCCAGTTCGGGATGGCTGAACTAAAAACAGAAATCGAAGCCACGCGTGCACTAATATACATGGCAATAGACCTTAAAGAGAGAGGCCTCCCGTACAGTGAATACGCATCAATGTGCAAACTTAAAGCAGCCGAAACGGCAATGCACGTTACCACCAAGGCAGTTCAGTACATGGCCGGCTACGGTTATTCTAAGGACTACCCTGTCGAACGCATGATGCGCGACGCCAAGGTAACAGAAATATACGAGGGCACCTCAGAAGTTCAGAAGCTGGTAATCTCCAGCAAGTTCATATAAATGGAGGCGTAATATGTCATTCAACATAATAGTATGCGTCAAGCAGGTTCCGGACAGCGATAAAGTCCGAATAGACCCCAAGACCGGTTCTCTCATTCGTAAAGGTGTCCCCGGTGTTCTCAACGCCGACGACTGCAATGCCCTTGAAGCGGCACTGGCAATCAAAGACCGGTTCGAAAACGTTCACGTTACTGCAGTCACAATGGGTCCTCCTCAGGCGAGAGAAGTTCTCATTGAGGCTCTGGCGAAGGGCGCCGATGAAGGACTACTTGTCTGTGACCCTGCACTGGCAAATTCAGATACATTCGTTACATCATCCGTTCTGGCTCGTGCCATCGCCAAGTGGGCAGATGCCAATGGCGGATACAGTCTCGTCATTGCAGGCAGAGAAGCCTCGGACGGAGACACTGCTCAGGTTGGTCCTCAGATTGCAGAACGCCTGGACATTCCTCAAATCACTTACGTGTCATCACTCAGCATTTCTGATGACATGACCTCCGTTACTGCAGAGCGTCTCCTCGACGGAAGCGCAGAAACAGTTGAAGCCCAGCTCCCGTGCCTTGTAACCGCTACAAAGCACCTTAATGCTCCACGCTATCCTAAAATGGGCAACATTTTCGGTCCCAAGAACATTACAAGCTGGACTGCTGCAGACCTTCAGCTGAATAGTGATTCCATAGGACTTGAAGGTTCCGCATCTGTAGTAATCAGTTCCTTCTCAATGAAACGCCGCACCGGCACCACTTTCGTAGAGGGAGAAAACGGCAGTGAACAGGCCATCAACCTGCTCGGCATTCTGCACGAAAGGCACATCATATAGGAGGTGGCGAAATGAACAGTGAAATATCAAAAGACATATGGGTTTTCGCCGAACAGACAGAAGGCAGACTTGCTCCTGTTGCTGGGCAGCTTCTTGGAGAGGGAGCACGGCTTCTGTCAGATATGCCTGCCGGAGCACGGCTCTGTGCGGTAGTAGCAGGTGACCATGATGATGCGGCATCTGCATCATCAGAAGCAATTGCCTACGGAGCATCAACGGTTTACTCAATCGAAAGCCCATTATTAAAAGATTATACTACTGATGGCTATGCCAAGGCTGTAACCGCAGCCATCGAAGAATATATACCGGATATCATTCTGTACGGGGCTACACCTGTCGGAAGGGATCTGGCGCCAAGAATCGCCGCAAGACTCGGCCTGGGGCTGACAGCAGACTGTACCAGACTGGACCTTAAAGCATCCGATTATCTGGAATTCGCACAGAAGGAAACCACAATGGACACTTCCGGACTGGATCTTGACGACACGCATTTAAAGCAGACCAAGCCATCATTCGGAGGCAAGCTGATGGCAACTATGATATGCCCTGATGCACGTCCTCAGATGGCTACCGTCAGAGCCGGCGTAATGGATGCTCCCGAACCTGATTACAACCGTACCGGAGAAATAATATCGGTAAACGCTGACATCAACGATGAAGATATACGCATCAAAGTAGTCTCACGTGAAGTACTTGAAAGCGAGTCCGCATCCATATCAGATGCCGAAGTTATCGTCGCCGGAGGCAGAGGACTTGGAAGTGCCGAGGGATTTAAACTTCTGCAGCAGCTGGCCGACAAAGCCGGCGGAGTTGTTGCCGCTTCAGGCGCCGCAGTTGATGCAGGATGGATTGACGAATCCATGATGGTCGGTCAGACCGGCACCATAGTAAGCCCGAGAATTTATATTGCATGCGGCATTTCAGGCTCCATCCAGCACCTGGCCGGAATAGAAAAGTCAGACACAATTATTGCTATTAATACTGACCCGGATGTCCCTATTTTTGAAATTGCAGATTACTGCATTGTGGGAGATCTGTACGAAGTGATCCCTGCTCTCATCGAACACTGGGATGAGTATAAATCATTGAAATAATCATGACAGAACACAAGAAACACAATACGGTGCTGTTCTCGGCAATCAGCACTTCATTTCTTACCGCCTTCGCAGGCAGCGCCCTCACCCTTTGCGTACCGGCAATGGGTGATTATTTCCATATGGGTGCAGCTTCTGTAGGCTGGATAATTACTGTATACGCCATCGGTGTTGCTGCCTTCTCTGTGCCTATGGGCAAACTTGCGGACAGCACCAGCAGGAAAAATGTTCTACTCATTGGAGTGGCTGTTTTCGTCATTACCTCTTTTCTGTCCATCGCAGCATCAGCAGGCTGGACTATCATTGCCCTTCGCGCACTGCAGGCACTTGGAGCTGCCATGATTTTCGCCACAAACATGCCGATTGCAATCGCTTCCGCACCGCCGTCAAAGCGCGGACAGACCATTGGAATCGTCACTTCCGGCGTCTACGTAGGGCTGACTCTGGGACCTGTTCTGGGCGGCATGCTTAATCACATGTGGGGCTGGAAATCAATTTTCGCCTTCGCTGGAATCATCGGAATTTTTTCCTTCGCTGCATCGGCTGCGGGAATTGAAGACGTACAGCAAAAGGATGAAGGTTCCAGGCAGGATGTGGCCGGAAACATAATATACATCATAATGATATGCGCCATAATATATGGGCTGACAGACCTGAACTCAACTTCATTCGCATGGATTATCCTTGCAGGAGGACTGCTTCTTGCCATTGTTTTCGTCAAAGTTGAGCTTGCAGCATCAAACCCCATGATGGATGTTCGCCTGTTCAAAGGAAACCCAACATTTTCACTTTCCCTGCTCACCGCCTTTTTCCAGTACAGCTCAACCTTTGCGCTGAGCTACCTGGTATCCATATATCTTCAGGTTGTACTTGGATTCACCTCGCAGACAGCCGGAATCATACTGATTTCGCAGCCTCTGTTCATGGCTGTGCTTTCACCTAAAGTGGGCAAACTGAGCGACCGTATGCCGGCGTATAAGCTGGCTTCTGCAGGAATTGGACTTTGCGGCATTTCACTGCTGTTTTTCGCTTTCGCAGGGCGCGGAACACATCTGGTGACAATACTGATTGCGCTGGCTGTTGCAGGAATCGGCACCGCTTTATTCTCATCGCCTAATACCAATGTGGTGATGAGCTGCGTGCCGCCGTCTAAATTCGGCGTGACCAACTCAATCCTCAGCGCCACACGTACCGGCGGGCAGTCTTTCTGTATGGCAATTATCACTCTCATAGTGTCATCTACAGTGGGTAACGTTTCTCTGTATGAAGCGGGAGCAGATAATCTGCTGCACACCATGAGAACAGGCTTCATTATCTTCACAGCACTGTGCCTGTCAGGCTGCCTAATGTCACTGCAGCGCAGGAAGGTATCGTGACATATTATAGGATATCAGCTTGCCAGAAACTCAAATGCGCACAATAAATTAAGCACAACACATATAGGAGACAAAAGATGATACAAGATATCGAACCATTCGAATTTAACAATCAGTACGCTCCCGTTAAACCTGAACCGGGGAATATTTTTATCACATGCAGAAATACCAGCATCATTGCAGCAATGAACGGAAACAATGTGGCACTGCCTACATTCGAGATGCTCTACGATCCTGCATCCGCAATGGAAGATGCCATATACGCCTTCTCTATCGATGACATGCCTGTTTACCTTCTCATAGACCAGGAATTTCCTCCTGAAGGTTTCGATTTCATTGACATCCACAAGCTGTACGATGCTGATTTGCCATGGATTCCTCTTGCAGCAGCCACAGGACTTCATCTGACAGCCTGGTACCGGGACAACCGCTTCTGCGGCAGATGTGGAGAGAAATTCACACACCACAAGTCAATGCGTGCACTCCAATGCCGGTGCGGCAATCTGCAGTTTCCTAAGATTGCACCTGTAATTCTGGCAGCAATCGTCAATAATGGCAGAATCGTCGCCACAAGATACAGAGGCAGACCATACAAAGGTCTTGCCCTCAATGCCGGTTTCGTTGAAATAGGTGAATCTCTGGAGCAGGCTGTTCGCAGAGAAGTGGAGGAGGAGGTTGGCCTCAAAGTCAGCCGCATCCATTATTATGCCAGTCAGCCATGGGGTATTACAGGTATAGTCATGGCCGGTTATTTCGTTGAAATTGAGGGTGACGATACAATTACAATAGACGAGGATGAACTTGCCGAAGCAGTATGGTTCACGAGAGAAGAACTGCCGGAGCAGACCAATAAGATGAGTCTGACGGCAAGAATGTTCGAAGCATTCCGCCGTGGAGAAGTCCAGTTCTCCGACAGTAATCAAGGTGAATAGAAGGGACATAAGCAACAGCCGAGATATCCTCGACAGTTGATCACATTATCAGATACAAAAAGACACAGGACTTGCTGAGCCGTTACTTAGCTCAATTCTCCTGTGTCTTTATTTCTCATTAAATCGTCAGCATGGCATCACCGTCTGCTGTCACCCATGCCGATTATATGCCTGATTCTTATGCCTTGCCGTTGCAGCCGAGTACGTCTACAATCTTGTGCGCAACCATGTCCTTGATGGCCTGTCTTGCAGGTTTCAGATACTGTCTTGGATCGAAGTGATCAGGATGCTCTGCCATGTACTCTCTGATTGATGCCGTCATGGCCAGTCTCAGGTCTGAGTCAATGTTTATCTTGCATACTGAAAGTGATGCCGCATGTCTCAGCTGATCTTCAGGAACTCCTACTGCTCCTGCCATGTTGCCGCCGAACTTGTTGATTTTCTCTACGAATTCCTGCGGTACTGAACTTGAACCGTGAAGCACGATTGGGAATCCAGGAAGTCTCTTTGATACTTCTTCAAGCACATCGAATCTCAGCTGCGGCTTAGTGCCCGGCTTGAACTTGTATGCGCCGTGACTTGTTCCGATAGCGATTGCCAGTGAATCGCAGCCTGTCTTCTCTACGAATTCTTCCACTTCTTCAGGCTTGGTGTATGATGAATCTTCTGCTGATACATTTACTTCGTCTTCAACGCCTGCCAGTGTTCCCAGCTCTGCTTCAACTACAACACCCTTATCGTGAGCATATTCAACTACCTTGCGGGTAATTTCAATATTCTCTGCGAAAGGCTTGGATGATGCGTCAATCATTACTGAAGTGAAGCCGCCGTCAATACAGCTCTTGCAAGTTTCGAAGCTGTCGCCGTGGTCAAGGTGAAGTGCGATAGGAAGTCCTGTCTCTTCAACTGCAGCCTCTACAAGCTTCATTAAATATGTATGGTTGGCATACGCTCTCGCACCCTTGGACACCTGCAGAATCAGCGGAGCATTAAGATCCATTGCCGCCTCAGTGATACCCTGCACGATTTCCATGTTATTAACATTAAAAGCGCCGATTGCATATCCGCCGTCATACGCTTTAGCAAACATATCTTTAGTAGTTACTAGTGCCATTTCTCTCCTCCTGGTTTGTAGTCGCCAAAATCAATAATATAACACCTTAACTATACTCCAATGCTAACAGCTTTTCAACCATTCTAAAACCGATTCAAGATTTGCTTCGCTTACGAAATCACTGTCTCCGCTGACCATTTCCAGCATGTATTCTTCTTCCGGCGTGCGGTCTTTTTTATATGTGCTGCTGCGATTATTTTACTCGAGACCAGGAACCTGAGGCAGTGTTGCGAATGATGCCTGGAGTTCTTCGTCTGTTGGAATCTCATCGCCCATTACACCGTCATTGAACTTGCCGTATGCAACCATGTCGAAATAGCCTGTTCCTGTAAGTCCGAAGAGGATTGTCTTCTCTTCTCCTGTTTCCTTGCACTTGAGAGCTTCGTTGATTGCTACTCTGATTGCGTGAGATGATTCAGGAGCCGGCAGAATACCTTCAGCCTTGGCAAACATTTCTGCTGCCTCAAATACTTCTGTCTGTTCTACAGCTACAGCCCTCATATGTCCGTCATGATAAAGCTGTGACACGATTGGTGACATGCCGTGGAATCTAAGTCCTCCTGCGTGGTTTGGCGAAGGAATGAATCCACTTCCCAGAGTATACATCTTAGCCAGAGGACAAATCTTGCCTGTGTCGCAGAAGTCATATGCATATACACCACGTGTAAGTGATGGACATGATGCAGGTTCAACTGCAACGATGTCGTAATCCGCTTCTCCTCTGAGCTTCTCACCCATGAATGGTGAAATCAGTCCGCCCAGGTTGGAGCCGCCGCCTGCGCATCCAATGATCATATCAGGTTTAACGCCTAACTTGTCACATGCTGCCTTGGCTTCCAGACCGATTACTGACTGGTGCAGAAGCACCTGATTGAGCACTGAGCCAAGCTCATATCTGTACTCGCCGTTGCTGGATACAGCAACCTCTACTGCTTCTGAAATCGCACATCCCAGAGAACCTGTTGTGCCAGGGAACTCAGCATTAATCTTTTTGCCCACTTCAGTCTCCATTGACGGTGAAGGCACAACTGATGCTCCGTATGTTCTCATTACCTCTCTTCTGTGCGGTTTC
>JALEUQ010000091.1 GCA_022780965.1 Clostridiales bacterium | reverse complement strand
ATGGATGCAGAAATCAAGATTCCTGGATGCCCTATCAAGATTCACGGATACGAAGATAAGGCTCAGAAGGCTGCACCTGTTCTTGGAGAAGACAACGCATCAGTATACGCTGATCTGCTTGGATACGATGCAGAGAAGCTGGCAGCACTGGAAGAAGAAGGCATTATCTAGCCTGCAGGCATTACATGGGCGGCAATCGACCGACCGCAGAAATATGCCGGATTCCGGTTATTATATGACAAACATCGAGCCGTCGCGCGTGCGACGGCTCAAACTTATTATGGGCATCGTGCAACATATGTTTAATCTGTTGATTTAAGAGACGATTTTATGAAAGAAACTACATTATGCTATCTGGAAAAAGACAATAAATACCTGATGCTCCACCGCACCAGAAAAAAGAATGACTTTAATGAAGGTAAGTGGATTGGGGTCGGAGGAAAATTTGAAGAAGGCGAAACTGCCGACCAGTGTGTATGCAGAGAAGTTCTGGAGGAGACAGGAATACGCATGAACTCTTTGCGCAAACGTGCAGTCATAGACTTTGTTTCCGACACTTTCCCCGATGAAATAATGCATCTTTATACCTGCGACGATTTTGAAAAAGTGTGCGAGCCTGTGGATGACGAGGGGGACCTTCAGTGGATTGATAAGGAACGTATACTGGATCTGCCGCTGTGGGAAGGAGATGTGATTTTTCTTAAAATGCTGCTGGAAGACCGCGACTTCTTCCGGCTCCGCCTGCAGTATCACGAATACGATCTGATAGACTGGGAGCTGAAGTGATATTCCCGGATAATTAAATGCGTCGAAAATAAAAGGTGCCCATTTCAGGCACCTGTTTCATTCTAAATATTTCAAATTAATTCTTATCAGTTCTTGTTCACGTCATCGTAGTCAGTGTACTTAATGAACTCCTTCAATATTTCGCGGACTGCTTCTATCTGCGATTCTCGCATGACACGTTTAGGAATGCATACCGTCGTGTACGAATTTACTCTGATGGCGAAACTTTCTTTAAGTTCTACAGCTCTCGAATTCTTGTCCTGCTTCAGATCGTCTTCCTCTCCTGCCAGAACAATCCTGCCGGCAGAAGTGATAGTCACTTCATAAGTACCATTAATTCTGGCGACCTGACCTGCACCCTTCTTAGCTTTGATTACAGGCATATAGAACAGATAAGCTGTCATGAGCACTGCGAAGATTACCATAAAAAATACATAGAATCTGTCAGGATTCATTATGAACATTACCATGCATATTACCGTAATGAGAACTATGGCAGCCATGAGGCCGTACTTAACCTTCTTGGTGTATCTCATTGCCAGCGCCAGGAATGCATCGTAAACCTCCTGATATGTCAGTGAATATCTGAATTTGTATTTTTTGTCCATTGATCCGGGCATAATAATCTCCTTTTTTGCTTATAAATAACTATCCGCGGGCTTTCGCCCACGGATATATTATAGCACATTATCTTAATGCTTCATGAATGAATTTGAAGTGTAGAGCGGTGGAACATTGCCCTTGGCAGGTGCTTCTTCAGCAGCTGCTGCAGGTGCAGCCGCTGGGGCTGCAGCGACCTTCTTCTTAGCTTCCATCATTTCTTCCTGCTCTGACTTGAGCCTTACGGAAGGAATTGGCTGTCCGTGCTCATCGTAGTCTTCCTTGTGCAGGTCGTACTTGTAAGGGTTTCTGATAACCTTAGCAAATGAGAATACGATGATTATCAGCAGGAATACTACAGGGAATCCGCCCAGGTTGGACAGATACTTCAGAGCATCTGTTGACTGGAATGCCAGGATGAAGATGATGCACATTACGCCGATTGTAGCACCCCACACAACCTTCAGCCATGTAGGTGATTCCTGGTCATCCTGAGTCAGGCCGCCTGTGCACAGACCTGCCATAGCGTTTGTATTTGAGTCTGATGCAGTTACGATTGCCAGGAATACGATTACGAGGAATACTGCAATTGTAATTACTGAGATAGGCATCTGCTGGAGAACTGCATATGTTGCAGCAGCAGTACCGTTGTTTGTCATTGCTTCGTTGATTCCGGCACCGTTCATTTCATAGTACAGTGATGCTGATGAGAACAGACCTAACCAGCCAACTGAGAAGAGTGCAGGCCAGATTACGATAACCTGGATAGCTTCTCTTACAGTGTATCCCTTTGACAGTCTTCCAAGGAATGTTGATGTAACAGGCATCCATGCCATCCAGTTGCACCAGTAGAATACAGGCCACCATGCTGCCCATGCATCACCGTCAGCAACTGAGTGGAACAGTGAAATTTTTGCAAAGTTTGTAAGGTAGTCGCCGAAACCTTCAACAGTGTTGCTCAGGCAAAATACTGTAGGTCCGAAAACGAATACGAATGCACCAAGTGCAAAGTAAATTCTTGAGTTCCATGTTGACAGAATTCTGATTCCCTTCATAACGCCTGATACAGCTGAGATTACGAATGCACCTACGATAAGAACTGCAACGATAATCCATGCTGCAGGACCTGAAGTGAATGCTCCTGTGAGAGTTGCACCGCCTTCTGCGATAAGGAATACAGCTGAACCCATTGATGCAGCCATACCGCAAACCAGAGCTACCAGACAGATAACGTCAACAACAGGTGAAACCTTCTCTGTCATGTTATCGTTGAGTGTTGGGAAGAGCATTGAACCTACTGAGTATTTCTTTCCGCAGTTGTAGAACAGGAATGCGAAGAGAATAGCAGGAACACCGTAAATGCACATTGGAGTGAATGTCCATTCAAGGAAAATGTCGCTCATCAGGAATGTGATGGCATCGCTTGATTCAGGAGTTACGTGTGCAGGCGGACCATAGTAGTGATACATTGGTTCTGCACAAGCCCACAGCAGAATACCAGCTGCCATGATAGTACAAAGTACGATGTAAACATAGTTTGACATCTTCATTACAGGCTTAGCCTTGCGACCGCCGATTCTTACTCTGCCGAAAGGCAGTATGTAAGCAATAGCAATCATGACTACGCAGATGAATGACATCAGGCAGAACAGCCAGCCGAAGTCTGCGAAGATGAAATTAGTGATTGCCATAACCCCAGCATTGAAACTTTCGCCGGCAGCGAAGTTCAGGATGATGGTGATTATGCAGAGTGCCCAAGGAATACCGAATATCCCCCACTTGACCTTCTTTGAACCTTCCATAAGTTCCTCCTCAAATAAAACAAATAATAACTTAAAATAACAACGTAATATAATCACCGTGCCTCCACACGGATAACTATCACAAAAGTCGATTTTAGAAATCAGGATTCCATACAGTTCTGTTGGTCGTCGTAACTGCTATGGCTCCTGCGCCCAGCGCTTTGGTAACATCAGTCTTGTCAAGTACAAGACCGCTTGCCACAAGGGGCTTGCCTTCTACTTCCTCGAGAGCATATCTTATCATCTTCTCAAGACCTGCCGGCATGATTTCAACAACGTCAGGATCAGTATCGCGCACATTCTTTTTCACATTGTCGTAAGTGAGCTGGTCAATCATGAAGAATCTCTGAATGGTGAACAGTCCCACTTCATTGCCTCGTTTAATCATGTGAGCCTTGGTGCTTATGATACCGTCAGCTTCTGTAAACTCGCGTATGTAGTCAACACACACATCTTTTGATGCGAGACCCGTAATCAGATCGACATGTACGATAACCATCTTACCCGCATCCTTCAGTTTCTTAACAAGCTTCGGAATGGTGCATATATTTCCATAAAGTACATACACAATCTCACATTCAGTATTGATTGCCGACTCAAGCCATTCGTCATTCTTAACTGCCGGTATTACCGGAAAACGACATGTACTGTCATTGAAAAATTCACGATACTTCTTTTTACGCGCATATACCTTTGTCATTTCGGTAGCCATAGTTCCCCCGTTCTACTAATCTAAAAGCCTCTTCTTCAGTCTTCCCAGGCCGTGTTCGGAGAAAACCTGCGCACCATCTTCAATGCCTTCCTGAACCCACTTTCTCATCAGGGTTTCTCCCTTCTCATACTCTTCAGCATTATCAGGGATAAGATTCACATGAAGGTTATTATTGTACACGTGTCCGAA
>JALEUQ010000038.1 GCA_022780965.1 Clostridiales bacterium | reverse complement strand
CCGTCAGGATTGTCTGCCGATGGTTCTTCCTTAGGCAGGAATGCCCAGATTTCTTCAGTTATGAACGGCATGAACGGATGAAGAAGTCTCAGCATGTCCTTAAGAACTCTTACAAGAACTGCTCTTGCAGTCTTCTTGTCTTCTTCGTCATCACCGTAGAGTCTTCCCTTAACGATTTCTATATACCAGTCACAGAATTCATTCCATATAAGGTCATAGGCTCTTTCACCTGCCAGAGCCAGGTCGAACTTCTCCATGGTGTCTGTTATGTATTTAACTGCATCGTTTACTCTCGAAATGATCCACTTGTCTTCATCCTGAAGCTGTGCGCTGCCCAGATCTGCCAGTTCTTTGAATGAACCGTCTTCATTCTGCAGATTCATTATTACGAATCTTGATGCATTCCAGAGTTTGTTTGCAAAGTTTCTGCAGGATTCAAGTCTATCTTCCTTGAATCTCATGTCATTACCCGGTGTTATGCCTGTAGTCAGCATGAATCTGAGTGCATCTGCACCATATTTGTCGATTATCTCAAGAGGATCTACACCATTGCCCAGTGACTTGGACATTTTGCGGCCCTGTGCATCTCTTACAAGTCCGTGAACGTATACGTACTTGAATGGAGATTCGCCTGTAGTTTCAAGGGCTGAGAATACCATTCTTACAACCCAGAAGAAAATTATGTCGTAGCCTGTTACCAGAACGTCTGTAGGATAGAAGTACTTCAGGTCTTCTGTCTCTTCAGGCCATCCCAGAGTCGAGAAAGGCCACAGTGCTGATGAGAACCATGTATCCAGAACGTCCTCATCCTGCTTCAGATTGGTGCTGCCGCACTTGGTGCATGCATGAGGAGTTTCCTCTGCAACAATGATTTCGCCGCAGTCCTGACAGTACCATGCCGGAATTCTGTGTCCCCACCAGAGCTGTCTTGATATGCACCAGTCTCTGATTTCTTCAAGCCAGTGAAGATATGTCTTCTCGAACCTTTCGGGAACGTGCTGCAAGTCACCGCTTCTAGCCGCTTCAATTGCAGGCTTTGCCAGATCTTCCATCTTAACGAACCACTGATCGGAAAGCATTGGTTCAACTACTGTATGGCATCTGTAACATTCGCCTACAGGAATTACCTTCTCTTCTGTCTTAACAAGATAGCCGGCATCTTCAAGATCCTTTACCCATGCCTTACGGCATTCGTATCTGTCCATGCCTTCATACTTGCCTGCAAGCGAAGTCATTTTGGCTTCCTCATCAATACATGACATGATTTCGAGATTATGTCTCTGTCCGACTTCGAAGTCATTAGGGTCATGTGCAGGAGTAATCTTAACTGCACCTGTACCCTTCTCAGGATCAGGATATGGGTCTGCGATTACTTCGATTTCTCTGCCTACCAGCGGGAGAATTACCTTCTTTCCCACCATGTCCTTATACCTGTCGTCTGATGGATGAACTGCTATTGCAATATCACCGAACATTGTTTCCGGTCTTGATGTTGCAACTATCATGTCCTGACCGCCTTCTTCAGCAGCAGGATATCTGAAGTACCAGTACATTCCGTTCTTGTCTTCATGTTCTACTTCAGCATCACTCAGTGATGTACCGCAGTCAGGGCACCAGTTGATAAGTCTGTTGCCTTTGTAAATCAGTCCCTTATTGTAAAGCTTCACGAAGAAATGGTTTACTGCCTTGTTGCAGCCTTCATCCATTGTGAAACGTTCTCTCGACCAGTCACATGAGTCACCCAGCTTACGGCACTGCTTTGTGATCTTGCCGCCGAACTCCTTCTTCCAGTCCCATGCTCTTCTGAGGAATTCTTCTCTGCCCAGCTCTTCTTTCTCCAGACCTTCCTCTTCTCTGATCCTGTTAACAACCTTAACTTCAGTTGCAATGCTTGCGTGGTCTGAACCAGGAAGCCAGAGCGCTGAATATCCCTGCATTCTCTTGAATCTTGTCAGAACATCCTGGAGAGTCTGGTCCAGTGCGTGTCCCATGTGCAGCTGTCCTGTAATGTTTGGCGGCGGCATAACGATTGTAAACGGCTTCTTGTCAGGGTTAACCTCTGCTCTGAAAGCGCCGCTTTCTTCCCAAGTGCTGTAAATTCTGTCTTCGAACTCCTTAGGGTTGTATGTTTTAGCCAGATTGTTCTCCATAAATGTTATTTCTCCTTTTCTTTATCTTCTCTCATCATTTCTTCTGACATTTTGGCAATCATTTCTGCCGGGAAAACCATATTGTCTCCCCTTGGATTTATTACAAATCCTGATATCTGATTGTTCTGAGCTGCTATCATGGCGGCAAGATCTGCGAAGTTGACGATCAGCACTCTCTGATCAGGCTCCTCACTGCACTTCTTAAGTTCCGCTCCGTCTGTAAATACCGGATAGTAAAGCTCACCTTTATTATTTGTGATTATCTCAAATCTGATTTCTGTGTCCTTATCCAGTATGACTTCTCCCGTCTTCGGGTCGAGTTCAGGCTCTCTGTCCATGGACACCGGCGCCAGCAGTCTGGCACTGACGACTTCATTGAGAACTACAATATTGTTTTCTTTGGTCGGATCATTTCTCAGCTGATCCATAGCCTCCTTCAGGCTGTCGTTTCTGACAGGCTTAGGCTCTGCTTCTTTAATATTCTGCTGTTTCATTTTCTAATCCTTAAAAGTTATATGCATACATAGTTATTTTACAACTATAGAATGTCAAGTTCAAGACAATCTGCCGTTTTAAGCCGTTTGCAGCATTGTCCGTGCAAAAAAACTCCCACGATTTCCGGCAATAATGTTACAATGCTGTTGTCAGCATATTACTGATGAAGAAAGGAAAAGGTGACAGAGAACATGAACGCAAATATCAAAGCATCAAATAAAGCAAAAATTGAAACACTGATTAAAAAATTCGAAACACGAAACATTACAGGATATTACGCAGAAGATTCCGCCGAAGCCGTAAAGCTTGCACTGCAGCTTACACCTGAAGGCAGCCATGTTTCTTTTGGCGGTTCAGTAACAATTACCGAGACAGGCATCAGAAATGCACTTAAGGCCGGAAACTATAACGTAGTCGACCCATGGGATTACAAAGACCCTTCAGAAGGCAGGAAGGTTCGACGCGAAGCTCTGCTCTCGGACGTTTTTTTCATGAGCGCCAATGCTGTCACAATCGATGGCGAAATTGTTAACGTGGACGGTACCGGAAACAGAGTGGCCGGACTTATTTTCGGCCCGGAAAGAGTCATTATAGTAATCGGTGCAAACAAAATCGTGTCTGATGAAGCGGAAGCCATAGCAAGAATCAAGTCTGCTGCTGCACCTCCAAACAACATAAGACTGCATAACGAAACGCCTTGCGCAATTACGGGTAAATGTGCCGGCTGCCTGAATTCCAGCACAATATGCAATCACACCGTCATCACAAGAAGATCAGGAATCGCTGACAGAATTCACGTTATAATGGTTAATGAAAATCTTGGTTATTAACTAAATCGAGTTAAATTATTATGCATATCAGATATTCATTATTAAATCTGCCAATTCACTTTTGAAACATTGAAATTTCAACGGTTTTTACTTTTCAAACTATATGTGTCATGTTATAATGCACTGAGATTATATGAAAAGGAGATTAACATTCAATGTTGACAAAATTAATTAAAAACCTTGAGGAAACAAGGCGCACGATAGTATTCACAGAAGGTACCGACCCTAGAATACTGACTGCTGCCGACAGACTTATCAAGAATAACCTTCTTGATATAATTCTCATAGGCAACCCCCTTGAAGTATCCAAGGCAGCTTCAATCTGCAGTGCCGACATTTCGGGAGCACGCATCATCGATCCTGCCGATTACTGCTGTATGGATGAAATGGTTGATACCATGTATGAACTGCGCAAGGGCAAGATGAGCAGAGAAGAATGTCACGCAGCGCTGCTTCAGGGCAACTACTTCGGAACAATGCTGGTTAAAATGGGCAAAGCAGATGCTCTGCTCGGCGGTGCAACATACTCAACAGCAGATACAATAAGACC
>JALEUQ010000064.1 GCA_022780965.1 Clostridiales bacterium | reverse complement strand
CAATCAGGCAAGTTTAAGTATTATTTAAGTTTCATTTTTCTCAGAATTAAGTTAGAATTATAAAAAGGACTACTGGAGGTTACAAAATTGAGTAGAAACAAATTCATTTTACTGGTAATTATCATTGCGATAGTATATGTTGCTACACCGAGCACAGGAACCTGGCAGATTATCAAACTTAATTTCATCAATCTTCTGCCGTTCATAATGGCCGGAATCATCATTTACCTCATTATTACAATAACCTGTCTCAAGAGCGCATGGAAAAAGCTGGACAGCAATGTATGTGATGAAACCACAATCAAGTTTGCCAAAATCATGAACATTACATTCGATGTAAAAAGAATGCTGGGCTCCGGCAATCTGATTGATCTCTACAACAAAGTCAATCTTTCCCCAAACGCTTCAATGAATGCCAAGCAGCTGCTGTACGAAGCAATGCGCAGGAAGAGACTCGATGTTCCTCTTCCGGGCAAAGGTGCCAATGTTGACATAATCCGTACCAAGTCAACCAGATCTGATGCCGAGATTAAAGCAGCAAGAATTGAGGCCTCCATTCAGGCAAAGAAAAAGAAAAAGAAAAAATAGAATCGAATAGTTAAAGCGCCGACTGATAAATCTCAATCGGCGCTTCTTTTATTAAGGCCTATGGCCTATTTCATTATCTAGTTATCTCTTCTTCCGGGTACTCTTCTTCAACTATTTCTTCTTCAAGGTATTCTTCCTCGGCCATCGATTCAAGCAGTCCCCCATCAGCAATAGCTCTAATCTGGTCATATTCGCCCATCCTCACAAGAGTGTCTATGTGCTGCTCATGATCCAGCACCGAAATGCCGCCGTCTACTGCATCGACCATAATGAAGTAATGCATTCCTTCTTTGTCCCTGCAAGTAATAACGTAAAACTTCTTATAAAACTGCTCTTCTTCGATGATTTCGATATCAGGTGTAAACATCAGTTTAGCTTTGCCGATATACTGTTTAAGTGCGAAATCATGTCCCTTATTCCTGCATTGCTCAACAGACAGAACAGATTCCAGTGCATCCTCTTCGTCAAACTCTGCATCAACATAATAAGGCTTGCTGTCAGTGTTTTTGTCATAAACAGTATCGTATGCAGTCCCTGAGACTCTATCGATGATACAGTCAACATACTTGACAAGTTTCTTTATAAACTTTCTGTCCTTACCTACGGACATCTGGAATCTCATCCTTATATAGGGATAATACACATCTTCTATGTCCTGAATATCAAGAGTTGAATCCGTGTTAAGAAGCATTATGAGAGCTTCTCTCGGTGTGTACTGAGTCCCGAGAATTTTTGTACTAATCATTTAATTTAACCACCTGTAATACTAATTTAAGCCCTCTGCCGTAACAGAAGGCTTAAATTATTATAGTTTATTATTAGAAGATTTGCAAAGCCTAAGCTTCTACCATTGCGCTCTTTCTGCTGAATACGAACTGAGTGATAGCCTTTGACTCTGTTGATAACTGCTTGGAAGCAGCAACTTCAACCTGCTTTGAAACGTCAATCTTCTTACCCTTGGCTCTTTCGATAAGATCGCACATTTCTGGGCTTGTTGGCTTACCGAAGTTACTGAAGATAATCATGCAGATCCATGCTGGAACTACGCCGGCAATGAATGCGTGGATTCCTGTAATTCCTTCAAGGTTGAATGTACCCCATGACCATGCCATGAGACATCCTACTACCATTGATACTGCGGAACCTGTAGCATTTGCCTTCTTCCACCAGATTGCACAGATGTATGACGGCATGAATGCAGCACCCAGGAATGAGAATGTATCTACGATCAGCTTGAAGATTCCAGGTGGGTTCAGGATAGCGATGATAACACCGATAACGCCTACGCATACGATTGAAGCTCTTGATACGAATACAACCTTCTTGTCTGAAGCATCAGGTCTGAGCCATCTCTTGTAGAAGTCGATTGATACGATTGTAGCAATCAGAAGCATGAGAGCAGCAACAGTACTCATGATAGCTGACATGATAGCTGTAAGCATAAGTCCTGAGAATACTCCAGGGAACTTAAGAGCAGCCAGTGATGGAATTACCAGTTCCATGTCGCCGTTGATCAGGTTCTGAGGTTCAGCTGTGAAGTAAATCAGACCTGCCATTCCGAGGAAGTATGGAATGAAGCAGAACAGCTGAGTCCAGATTGTAGCGTAGATAACAGAAGTCTTAGCCTTCTTAGGTGATCCCATAGCCATGTGCTTGTTAACACTGTGTGGGAGACCCATGTAACCGATCATGTAAATCAGCGATGCTCCGGCAATTACACCCCACTGACCTTCGTAGTGATTATCTCTTCCCCAGAATCCGAGGAGTGAAGGGTCGATTGCAGCAAGTCTTTCGTGGAGACCTGTGAATCCGCCCATATCAAACATAACACCAACGAAGATAACGATCAGTGAACCGATCATGATGAAGCCCTGGATAACGTCTGTCCAGGCTACTGCGAAGTATCCGCCTACGAATGTGTAGAACAGGATTACTGTAACACCGATGATAAGACCGGCTTCAAGAGGGAATCCGAACAGTGTTACGAGAGTCTTACCAGTTGCCATGAACTGTCCGAGTACGTAGCATGAAAGGCCGAATACAGCGATGATACATCCGATGATTTTAACAGGAATTGACTGATATCTCTTTTCCAGGTACTCGATTGGTGAAATAGCATCCAGTAACTGTGAAAGTCTTCTCATTCTTCTAGCCAGTACAGTCAGGTTGATAAGTCCGCCTGATGCATCGCCGATAGCATAGAATAATGCGAAGTAACCGAACTGATAAGCAAGTGATGGTCCGCCCATGAACATGAATCCTGACATTGCAGTTGTCTGCAGTGTAAGAGCTGTTACGAGAGGTCCCATTGATCTTCCGCCTACCATGTAGTCTTCAGAACTCTTTGATTTCTTGTTCCAGTAAAGACCCATGGCAATCATGCCGATAAAGTAGCATATTAATACGATAATCTCAACTCTCATTACTTAGCACTCTCCTTTCCTTCTTCAAGAGGTCCGAATCTAGCTAAGTCGCCTTCATCACCGAATTCTCTGTCGTCAACCATGTCGTCCTGCTTCTTCATAATGTTATACACTATGATTGCAGCTGCCAGATTGACGAAAGGCCAGATTAACATCCAAGATGTTTCCAGTGGCAATCCAAACATAATTTTCCTCCTTTAATAAATAAAACATATAAATTGCTCTTATATAGTATCAAAAGCGATTAAATTGTTTAACAATTCAGAACACTTTTTAAAGAACAATTAAAACAACCTTAACTGCCTTTTAATCGAGTTAAGGTTGTTTTAATTAAGTTTAAATAATTTCCAATTATTAACTTTAGTCCACTATATCTAGTAGTTACGGGTCCTGTATTCTCTTCTGTACGCCAGTATTTTATTGCGTGTTCTGATTCTTGACTTGTCTGTAAGCGATGCAGACACAAAGCAGAAGAAATTTACAATGAGACCTGCTACTGCGCTCATGCTGGCATCCCCTGTTGAGAAGAAGATAAAAAACATGTACAGACTTTCTCCTGCAATCAGACCTATCACAGCACCTGTAGCCGTGGACTCTTTCCAGTATAGTGCACCCAGTACCGGCACAATCAGCTGCGCCGTTCCGCCAAGCGCTATTACCGCCAGATCAAATACGTTTTGAGGTACAAGAATAACAAGCAGATATGATGCTGCAGAGACACCTATTACAGCGAACTTGGCAATTCTCAGCAGCTTGTGCTCAGGTGCATTTTTGTTAATGTACCTCTTGTATATGTCCATTGTAAAAAGAGCGGAAAGCGCATGGACCTGTGAATTTGCTGTTGAAAAGATGGTCGCATATATACCTACCAGTACGAATACATAGAAATAAGGGCTGGCATTGGTTTTAAGTATGTCCACCATTATTCCGTCTGCATTCTGTGTGTCATCAACCATTGAAGCACATCCGCTTCCGGCCATGAGAGTCCCCAGGCACAATACAGAAGCCAGACATATGAGAAGCGGCATAATATTGAAATTGGACTCTTTGCTCGATGCATAGTTTCTTATCCACATCTGCGGCCCCATGAATGCACCAATAGGTACGATAATGAACAGGCATATCCAGAGCATTGTCCGTCTGCTTCCGTTGGTTCCTGTCAGAGTTACATTGCTGACATTTTTTTCAATCAGATGATTGAATACATAATCTGAGCCGCCTGCCAGATGTATTATGTAGAACCCGGCAGCAAGTATTGCCGTGACAGTCAGAAGTCCGTAGAAAATGTCAGTGAATGCTACAGCTCTAAGGCCGCCTGCCCACAGATATACTACGAGTATAAGGAAGAAAACAAGTGCTCCCATATATATTGATACTCTGCCTCCGGTTGCAATGTTAAGTACCAGAATACCGCCAACAATCTGTACCTGAAGATACAGAAGTGTGCATGATACGCTTACTACATTGACGACAATATTCAGCACTTTGGAATTATATATATCGTCGAAGAAGTCCACAGGTGTCAGATAACTGTGTCTTTTGCCGTAAAACCAGATTCTTTTGCCTACTATTATAAACAGCACCGCGAAGAACGCATCCCACGCGATACTTGTCATGTAGATTGGACCTTCATTGATAAAGTATCCTACTGAACCAAGGAAAGCGAATACGCTCATCCAGGTAGAGAATACTGTCCCGAACAGAGGAATAATATCAAGATTTCTGTTCTGAAGAATAAAGTCGTTAAGGGTGTTATCGCTCTTGTTGCGTGCGAATTCACCAAGCAGAAGCGGAATAAATGCAAATATGCATAATATTAGAAACATTAAAGCATTTGTTATCATTGCTGTTCCTTTCACAGTGCACTTTGTAGTCAATCCTCTTTATTTTAGCACAATTCTATTCTATAATGAATGTACTTTTACTAAGGAGACTGCACATGACAATTACTCTGCTAACATCTCTGGCAACGCTGATTTTT
>JALEUQ010000095.1 GCA_022780965.1 Clostridiales bacterium | reverse complement strand
TCCCAGGTCGCCGGTAAAGACAATCTTTGACACTTCTTCTCCCTCTGAAACCCAGATTTCTGTAATGGCAGATCCGAGAATGTGTCCTGCATCGTTGAATACTATCTTCATGTCTTCGTTGATTTCAATCAGCTGGTCATAGAGGACCGGCTTAACATATTTCAGCGAATCCATTGCATCATTAAATGTATATAATGGTTCAACAAGAGGTCGTCCTGCTCTCTGATTCTTCTTATTCTTCCACTCGGCTTCCTTCTCATGGATGTAACCGCTGTCCTTAAGCATTACCTCCAGAAGGTCAGCTGTAGCATCAGTACAGTAAATATCTCCCTTGAATCCTCTCTTGACGAGAAGAGGTATTCTGCCGCAGTGGTCAATATGTGCATGACTAAGTATCATGCAGTCAATTTCAGTCGGATCGAATGGGAACTCCTCGAAATTCTTCTGTTCCTCAACTTTGCCGCCCTGAAACTGTCCGCAGTCAAGCAGAATCTGATGTTTCTCCGTTCTTATTAAATGACATGAACCTGTCACGCCGTCTGACGCTCCGCAAAACTGAATTTTCATATCTCATTCTCCTTTGGTTCATCAATAAAGCTAATTAATAAACTTGCCTCAATTATACACCCGTACCTATCCAAGGTCAAAAGACTTAGGAGCTGATTCGCCTGCCGATGCTGCCTTCTTCAAACATGAGAAAGGCCGCTGTAAAACCAGCGGCCTTTCGTCATGATATAAGCTTAAGTGTAGTTCAACTATTAGTCATATTTGTGCTTGAGAGCGATTTCCTTCTGCTGTCTGCCTTCCTTCCATACGATTTCTCCTGGAGTGATGCAATCCTTAACAGGACATACATTCAGACAGAGGTGACAACCTACGCAGTTATCGTTCAGTTCAGGTCTTCTCTTTTCTTCGTTCCAGTCAATTGCCTGGTGTGCTGCATCGTAGCATGAAACGTAGCATCTTCCGCATCCTACGCACTTTTCATCTGAGAATGAAGGCAGGATTTTGAAGTCTCTGTTCAGTTCTTCAGCAGGAACGATGTTGCCCAGTGCGCATCCGATGAAGTCGTCGAGCTTTTCGTAGCCCTTTTCGTCCATGAAGTGCATGAGACCGTTCTTCATGTCTTCTACGATTCTGTATCCATACTGCATGATAGCTGTAGTAACCTGTACGTTTCTGCAGCCTAATGCCAGGAATTCAGCAGCGTCTCTCCAAGTCTCGATACCACCGATACCTGAAACTTCTGTCTTGCCGATGATCTCATCCTGAAGCAGGTTAGTGATGAATCTGAGAGCGATTGGCTTAACTGCGGCACCTGAGTAACCTGAGATTGATGACTTACCGTCAACTACAGGCATTGCTGTGCAGTTTTCGAAGTCGATATTAGTGATTGACTTGATTGTATTGATTGTTGAAACACCGGCAGCGCCGCCTTCGAGTGCAGCTCTTGCTGGGATTTCCATTGTTGTAATGTTTGGTGTCATCTTAGCGATGAACGGAATCTTAGTAGTGCTTGATACAGCCTGGCAGTACTTCTTAACCAGTTCAGGGTTAGTACCTACGTCTGAACCCATTGCGTGGCTTGTCATCTGAGGACATGTGAAGTTACCTTCGATCATAGGTGCACCCAGTTCGTCGCACATCTTAGCCAGCTGCTTCCACTCTTCTTCACTTGAACCCATGATTGTAGGAATTACTACGTGATCAGGGTAATCTCTCATCAGCTTGTACATGTTTTCAAAGTTCAGTTCAGTTGGTTTGTCTGAAATCTGTTCCATGTTCTTGAATCCCAGCCAAGGCAGACCTTCCTTGTTTGTCTGGTCAAATCTTGGTGAACATTCATCAGCTACGAAGATACCTACTGTCTTGTAGAATACTCCGCCCCAGCCAGTTTCGAAACACTTAGCAACCATCTCATAGTTACTACCTACTGGTGATGATGAAAGGCAGAATGGGTTCTGGAAATTAGTTCCCATATAGCTAATTGATAAATCCTTATTAATTGCCATTCTATTTCACTCCTTTCTTTTCAAGGTACTGCATGATGGAGAATGCTGCTACCTTACCAGCTGCAACTGCTTCTACTACAGTCTTACCACCATTTACAATGTCTCCGGCTGAGAAGATACCATCAACGTTTGTGATACCGTTAGCATCAGCTGCGATAGTCTTCTTGTCAGTTACGTCAACACCTGCAATTGCACTTACATCTTCAGCCTTCTGACCTGTTGCAAATACAATTGTGTCAGCACTCAGAGTCAGCTTAGCAGCTTCGTCTCTGAATCCCTTGAAATTAACAGCTTCAACTTTGCCGTCTCCAACGATTGAATCAGGAGCCATGCCAGTTGTCATGCCGATTCCTAATGAAAGAGCATACTGGAATTCATTAAGGTTACCAGGAGCTTCTTCGATAGTTCTTCTATAAACGATTTTAACATCTTCTGCGCCCTGCAGCTTAGCAGTTACTGCACAGTCAACAGCTACGTCGCCGCCGCCTACTACCAGTACTCTCTTGCCGGCATTGAAGCCTTCTGCTCCGCTTCTTGCTGCCTTCAGATAATCTACTGCTGCGTATACGCCAGGAAGATCGATTCCTTCGATTCCAGGAAGGTTAGGTCCCCACAGACCAACGCCGATGAATGCTGCATCGAATCCTTCAAGGTCTGCTGCCTTAACTTCTGTGTTAAATACGAACTTAACGCCAAGTTCTTCAACCTTTGAAATATCATAGTCTACTACTGACTGTGGAAGTCTGCTAGGTACGATGCCGTAAGTCAGAACGCCGCCTGCCTTAGCTTCTCTTTCGAAGATTGTTACATCATAGCCTTCCTTAGCCAGTTCTGATGCTACTGCCAGTGATGCAGGACCAGCACCAACGCATGCTACCTTGCCAGCCTTCTTTTCAGCAGGAACTGACAGAACCTTCATGCCGTATGCTTCTTCCTGTTCAATGGCAAATCTCTGCAGCTTGCCGATTTCGATAGGTCTGTCGATACCGCATCTTGAACAAGCTTCTTCGCAAAGATTGTCGTATGGGCAAACTCTTGCGCAAGTTCCGCCCAGAATGTTGTTTTCTCTGATTGTTTCAGCTGCGCCTCTAACGTTTCTAAATCTGATTGATCTGATGAACTTTGCCGGATTTGTTCCAGCAGGGCAGCCCTTGCTACATGGTGCGTCGTGGCACAGCAGACATCTTGCCGCTTCTTCTAAAGCTGTTCTTGAGTTGAAACCAGCAACAGCTTCTGCAGTGTAATCTGCTTTTACTACTTTACTCAATTTAACTCCTCCTTTTTTACGTATCTATCATTCTGTTTACTTGTCACTTAATCGACAGCTCAACATAAGTGATATTTTATACGAAAGCCGGCGAGACCAACGTGGTCTCGTCGGCTTTAACTAACAAATTGATAATGAATTTGTTTAGAATTCGTCTGATGCGTCGCACTTGAGAACAGCATTCAGAGTAGCAGTAGCTACTAATGTGCAGTCTTCATCTGATACTCTTTCATCTTCGCAGTGTGAAAGACCCTTAAGAGTTCTTGCGAACAGCATAGTTGTAGGGATTACATAAGCACAGAACTGAGCATCGTGTCCAGCACCTGAGTAGATCTTCTGCCACTTAGCGCCCATTTCTTCCATAGCTTCTTCAACGAATCCAACCAGTCTTGAATCAAATGGTACAGTATCTCTTACCCACTGTTCCTTGATTTCGCATCTGCACTGACACCATTCCTGAGCAGCCAGTTCCTTCAGGATATCCATGCACTTAGCTCTTACTTCATCTTCAGGGTGTCTAACGTCCAGTGACATGTAAGCTTCATCAGGAATTACTGTGTGGATGCAAGGGTGAACATTGATTTCACCAGTTGTGTATACGAATTCATCTCCACCTGCTGCAACGATTTCTGCATTGTAAGCATCATATCTCTTGTGCAGTTCTACCAGGAAGCTTGACATAGCATACAGAGCATCATGTCTCTTAGCCATTGGGAATGTACCAGCGTGAGCTGAGAATCCATACATTCTGATTGCATAGTTGAACATACCCATTACCAGCTGTACAGCACCGATTTCATTGCCGTTGTCTTCGAGGATAGGACCCTGTTCCAGATGTGCTTCGAACATTGCGCAGTACTTGTCTGGGCTGAGTCTGTTTTCCTTAGGGCCTGTGAATTCACATGCAGCCAGTGCTTCACCGAAGTTTGCATAAGGGGAATCATCCATTGGAGTTGAAGCCATCATGTTGTCATATTCAAAGTTTGGCTTCAGTGAATCTGGAAGGTAATCATAGCAGATGATACCTGATACCATCATTGCTGGTGGATACAGTGAACCTTCTTCGTTAGTCCAGATCATAGCTGTAAGTGGATGTCTGTGAGGAATGTTCTCAGCTACTACTGTTTCGAGAACTTCCATACCAGTCATAACGCCCAGGATACCGTCATAGTTACCGCCGTTCTTAACTGAGTCACAGTGTGAACCCATAACGATTCTCTTAGCATCTGGATCTGAACCAGGAATTGTAGCGTACATGCAAGCTACGTCGTCGCATTCTACTGTAGCGCCGATTGCTTCCATTCTCTTCTTGAATTCTTTTCTAGCCATCATTGATTCAGCTGAAAGTGAGTATCTTGTAATACCACCGTGACCAGCATCACCAAATGTTGCCATAGTTCTGATCTTGTCTGACATTCTTTCTAAACTACACTTATACATTTCATTCATCCTCCTTTTTTATCGATGAAATATTAATTTGTAAACGGTGTGAAACCAGTTACATAATGTAATATTAACATATTTTCAGAATATTTCAAGTCTTACTTGCAAATTATTTGCT
>JALEUQ010000013.1 GCA_022780965.1 Clostridiales bacterium | reverse complement strand
TCCACCAACCGCACGTCTTTTTCTCGGAGAGCCTTAAGGCTCTTCTTTATTTTTTACTAGTTTTTTCTCCAGTGAACGGATCAATATATTCTTTCATGCTTATCTGATCTTCCATGATGTCTTCCTGGAGTTGATTTCGTACATACTCCTCAATCTGCTTCTGATTTTTCCCCACGCTGTCAACATAGTATCCTCGACACCAGAAATGTCGGTTTCCATATTTATATTTCAGGTTTGCATGTCTATCGAAAATCATCAGAGAACTTTTTCCCTTGAGATATCCTACAATTGAAGACACACTGTACTTTGGTGGAATCGCAACAAGCATATGAATATGATCAGGACAACATTCAGCTTCGATTATTTCTACCCCTTTTCTTTGGCATAGCATTCTCAGAATCTTGCCTATGTCCACACGAATTTTGCCATAGATTGCCTGTCTTCTGTACTTTGGTGCAAAGACGATGTGATACTTACAATTCCAACGTGTGTGTGCTAAACTATTATTATCTATCATGATGATTACCTCCTTGTTCAAAGTGCGGTTGGGGAACCACATTTATAGTAACATGGAGGTTTTCTTTTTGCTTGAAGCTAAAGCTAACTAAACTCACCGGCATAGCCGGTGGTTCTTTGTTCCTCCCCTAACTCGGGTCGGAACCTCAGCTAAAGCAGTACAACAAAAGCCAGAGGACAAAATATTGCCCTCTGGCTCTTTTATATACGTTCTTTTATATGCTCTTATATACCGTCACCCTTCATCGCGATCCAGCCCTGCCGCACTTTTATCGCTGTTTACAATCAGCACTCCTGCACACACCAGAGCCAGCCCCATAACATTCTGAACGGTCATTACATTTTCGCCCAGCAGCAGCCCGGATAGGAACACACCGAAGATAGGTGTCATGAAACCATACACGGAAATTTTGCCTGCCGGATTGAACTTGAGAAGCTTGGTCCAGATGATGAAGGCATAAGTGCTCAGTCCCGCCAGATAGAGAAGCAGCAGCACGGACTTCAGTTCAAATCCGTACACCCTTCCTCCCAGTGCAAGACCCAGGACGATCATGATTACGCCGCCTGTGAACAGCTGATATGCAGTCACTGCAACCGGCGATTCTCTGCTTGCCAGCCCCTTGGAAGTCACAGTACCTATGCCCGACGAAATAGCGCTGATGATTATACATCCGTCACCCAGCAAAGTAAATTCTCCGCCCATGCCTCCGTTACCCAGATTTATTGCGACCACTCCCGCGAATCCGAGAATGCACGCCAGCCATTTGCGTGAGGTAATTTTCTCAGTACGGAGAACCAGTCCCGCGAAGAGCAGCGAGAAAAAAGCGCCCGTTGAGTTTATGATGGACGATTTAGCTCCCGTCATGTGGGCAACTCCCACGTAAAAGAAAATGTACGCGATTGCAGTCTGTATGATGCCTTGTCCAATAAGAGGCAGCAGATTCTGCCTGCGGATTTTCATAGTGGGAGCATCTACTATGAGTCCATAGCAGAATGTGAAAATTCCTGCCATGGTGAACCTTAGTCCTGCGAACAGTATCTGGCTCCCGGCTCCGTCTATGACCAGCCATTCATATCCCAGCTTGATGCCGGGGAAAGCACTTCCCCACAGCATGCAGCAGACCACACCGAACAGCAGTCTGGTGACCGGGTTTGTATATTTATCTGAATTCAAATTATTTCTGCCCATAACGCTGGATATTATATCACACTGACGGCGAAACTGTTATAATGGAATTGTAGAAAAAATAAGTCAAGGCGGTGAAAGAATGAACGAATACAAAGTTGCATTATATAATTTAGGCGAAGATACCGAAAGGGGTTCGCAGCTCCACTCAATACTGGACAAACTGTCTATTCCTTCGGTGACAATCGAAGCTTCACAGCTGAATCAGAGAGTTGGCTACATAGCAGGAATATCCGGATATTTCAAGGACTCACTCATGTACATGGGTGATGCTCCCGACTGTGAATTCATGGTAATGTGCGGTCTGCCTGAAGATGTTCTGGATAAATTCCTCGAGGAAATGATGGCTGTAAGCCTGAGAATCAACTATAAGGCCGTTGTCACGGAGCACAACAGAGACTATACCCTTATACAGCTTCTAGAGGACATTAAGCGGGAGCACGAGATGTATCAGTCATATCTGAAGGTTGACAAGCTTATCAAACAGGTGGAAGCACTGGATCCTTTCGTTTACGGCTCCGACAGAGAATGGATGAATACAAGACAGGGACTCAAGCTGGCCAAGACCATCATGAGCCGCGATAACCTGACAGCTACTCAGCTTGACAGCGTATTCCGCTCACTGGAAAAGCAGTACAATCTGCTCCTTTCCCAGCACATATCGCCGGTTAAGAAGTAAGCGTCCCCGCGTCAAACGCCAATGGCATTAAGTTAACGAAATAGCGAACCCCCCGTATCAAAAATATTTGATGCGGGGGTTTTCATTATACACACATGAAGGCAACAGTGTTTAATCTGTTGCCTTCTTTATTTCTTTCTATTATGTTTTGTTCTATGACACGTGTTCCTTGCAGCTGAGTTCTGTGACTTCAACTTTAAATACAGTCGTATTCTTAAGCATTGCTTCAGGGAATTCCCAGTCGCTTCTTCCGCTTATCTTGGTCATGAGAGCTGTAAGCCCCTTAACCTTCTCATTCTCATCCTCAACGATGCTGCAAACACCGTTTCCGATAATACTCAGGAAGTCCTGTGAGAAATTGCAGGCTTTGTCTGCTGTTACTCCAACAAGTCTTGACTCCATCTCGATACCTACTGCAGGAGAGTTCTTGGCAAGATCGTATTTTCTGCCGGCTGAAGCTCCGTGGAAGTAAAGTGTGTATCTGCCGTCTTCGATAACGTATCCGAAATTTACAGGCAGAATATATACTTCCCCCTCATCGTTGAATCCAACATGAAGGCAGATGCTCTCTTTCATGCAGGCTTCGATTAATGCAGGGTCAGTAACCTTCCTGTCCTGTCTTCTCATTTCTCTTTTCATAGATTCATTCTCCTTTGTGTGTTAGCATGTCAGCTGCAACGTGACGTTTTACTGCTGCCGCGTTGCATCTAATCTTGCCCAGTCACATTTTACTCTATTTCATCTTACTCTATTTCATCTATTTCATCAAGCTGGTCCACGCTCACATGAAGTCCGTTGATTTCAACGCCCTCTCCAGCCGGCACAAGTATGTATCTGCTGCCGCCGATGGTTCCCGTTCTGAGAAGATGGCTGTTCTCAGGAGCAACTGTGATTTTGATTTCCGGCGTCTCCACATTGAACTTCTTAGGTTCGATAATATTGGCAGGCTGCAGCACTGCGAACTTGCCGAAACGGTTCTCGCACTCCTGAGTGAAGGCGCTCACCTTATCATCGCTGGCTCCGCTGGATGTGAGAATGTCCCCTATCTGACCGATTGTCATCTCCAGGTTCTCAGGAATCTTCTCTATCTTGTGGTTCTCAATTTTGTCTCTAATGCTTTCGTTAAGTTTGCGAATTACCTGGAAGCTGCACTCGTCTTCAAGAGTCTCAGCCACCACGCTCTGGAATTCATCCTTCTGCTTCGGAGCACTCATGGGCAGCTTTTCCAGATTGAAAACCTGCTGGATAACCTCCTGGTATACGAAAGCCGGCTTCTTGGTGTAAAAGACTGCATTATATATGTTGGTTGTGCGGTCGTCGAAGGCCGGGAACATGAAACCCAGCTCCGGAGTTGCCGCCACCTGACCTGTGGCAGTGCTGTGGAAGCTTCCGTCTTCATTATCGTACTGCAGCTTCAGCTTTGACGGTTTCACAGGACACACGCAGCATATGAAATACTTGTAAACCTCGCTGCCGCCCTCTGACATATCCTCCAGGTTGGAGTCCCGATATGCCAGGTCGTACGCATCGGCAGCCATGAGAATCAGGAAATTGTCCTCATCGAAGGAAACATTGGGGATTATCTTCTCCACAAGCGCCATTCTGGCATCCTCATCCTTAAGCTGGCTGTCCTTGAGCTTCATGAGCAGCTCATGCTCCTCGCTCCCCGACACCTGATCCATGGAAAATGGAATGTCGATGAGATTTTTGCCGATGGTTCCCGATATTGTCTTCTTGAGCACGTTCAGGTAAATCTCTACTTCAGAGGGCTCCATAAGTCCCAGGGACGTATCGAAGGTGGAGATGATGTCCTTGTTTGCATTGATATAGTACCCGTACACAGTGCTCACTGCATTGTATTCGTTTTTCCATCTTCTTCTAAGTTCTGCGAATTCGTTTTTTATCATCAGTATTTCTCCAATCAGTCTTTTTGTTTGCGTCTTCTGAACAATCCTCCCAGAATCAGCAGCAGGAAAACACCTGCCAGCACGCCAGCCACTGCCCTTGCAGCCTTTTCCCAGTTCATGGACGGATGACCGCCTCCATTATGCACGGCAGTCTCGTCAGGCTTATGGGTTCTCTCTCCGTGAACAAGCAGCCTGTGGGTATTCTTGCCGTATGGCGTGCACGTTACCAGCGTCGCCAGGTCTCTGCCCTTCTCAATCATCAGCGATGATGTGTCCTCAGGCAGCACTGCATCAATATCATAGACCTCATAATACAGGACTTTGTCCAGCACATGGATTTTAAAAATCTCCCCTTCCTTTACTGAAGTCAGGTCCGTGAAAAGGCGTGCCGACGGCAGTCCGCTGTGAGCTGATATTACAGTGTGGGTGTCCTTGCCGCCCATTGGCAGGGACGTGTTTTCCAGATGTCCTGCACCCTTCTCCAGCACATCCTCGCCGGTACCGTGAAAGACAGGAAGCTTCACATCAATGGAAGGCACTTCAACAAATGCCATTATATCATCGTGAGCAAGCAGCTTGTCGTAATCCCCGTCTGTGATAGGCAAAGCGTCCGGGTCGAAAGGGTCCGTGAGCACTACAGCATTGTCCGTGAGACTTTTGTTATATCGCCGCACCGCATCCGTCTCGGCTGCAATCTCCTCAGGGCTCATCTTCTCGATGGTCTCTTCGTGGCTCATTATCACCTTGCTGCCGTTCTGCTGATACAAGAAGTTTGCAGCCGCAGGATACAGGAAAATCCCGGCGCCGGCAAGGAAAATGATTATTATTAAGATGTAAGGCAGATTCTTCCTCATGAATTCTTCCTTCTTCTGAAATAAATGCTGCCTCCCTCACTGAGAAAGGCAGCATAGACATTATAGCATATTTTCTTTGTTTAACGACAGTTATCTGTCATTGACTCTACGCATTTTTTCTTCTGCGTGCAGCCGCAAGCAGAGCCACTGCTGCAGCCATGAGCATTATGCCGCCGATAGTCATTATCAGGGTTCCTCTGTCACCTGTAACCGGCAGCTGCAGACCTGTGCTGTTTGTGACTTTAACAGTGTAGATGCCTGTATTCCGATTAACGTTTGCTTCTGTAAAGTTCACTTTTACTGCATTAGGCAGCAGGTTGTAGCCTGAAGGTGCTTTCGTTTCAATAAGGTAGTAGTCAAAATTATCGCCGTTGGCTTCGTATTTCTTAAACTGAGCAGCGCCGTTGCCGTCAGTAGTAAGTGT
>JALEUQ010000087.1 GCA_022780965.1 Clostridiales bacterium | reverse complement strand
CGAGGGACAATATGGCGAAAAAAACAGCTAAGACCGTATTCGTCTGCCAGGAATGCGGCAACGAAAGCCCCAAGTGGATGGGCAGATGCATATGCGGTGCGTGGAACTCAATGATTGAGGAAAAGGTGCCGGATTTTGATGAAGAGGACAAGAGAAGAAGAACCTCTTCAAAATCAGACAGTGAAGGGAATGTCAGGAAGGGCAGACCAAAGAAACTGTCGCAGGTTGTATCAGGCGAAACAGAACGTATAGACACCGGAATCGGCGAACTGAACAGAGTGCTTGGCGGAGGCCTGGTGCAGGGTTCGCTGACACTTATTTCCGGGGAACCCGGTATAGGCAAATCTACCATTATCATCCAGGCTGCGGCTCATATAGCATCGACGAAAGGAACTGTGCTGTACGTTTCCGGTGAGGAGTCTGAAGAGCAGATCAAAATGCGTGCTGACAGAGTGTGCCCGGGATTTAACGATAATCTGTACATTCTCGCAGAGACAAATATGGAAAACATCGAACAGATATGTGAACAGCTTTCGCCTAAATTCCTTATTGTCGATTCAATACAGACTATGTACACTTCTGAGCTCGATTCAGCGCCGGGAAGCGTCTCTCAGGTAAGAGCGTGCGGCAATAACCTTATGCGCATCGGGAAGATGAACAACATACCTGTTTTCATAGTAGCTCACGTTACCAAAAGCGGAGAACTGGCAGGACCGAGGATTGTTGAGCATATGGTTGACTGTGTGCTGTCATTTACAGGAGACAGAACTCACGAACTGAGAATACTGAGAGCCCAGAAGAATCGATTCGGCACTACAAGCGAAATCGGAGCATTCGAGATGAGAGAAGAAGGCCTTGCAGAAATAGAAAATCTGTCAGGTACTTTAATGGCGGAGATGGACTCGGGAAGTGAAGGTGCTGTTGCCACCGCCGTTTACGAAGGAACCAGACCGCTGGTTCTGGAGGTTCAGGCGCTTACAGCTGCTGCAGGGGCGGGTTTTCCGCGGAGAACTTCAATAGGAGTAGAAAACACAAGACTTAACATGATTGTAGCTGTTCTTGAAAAGAAGGCGGGAATTGATCTGTCAAGTCAGGATATATATGTAAACATTGTTGGAGGTATAAGACCGGAAGGAACATATACAGACTTGGCAGTAGCCATGGCAATATACTCATCGTGTACCGGCAAGATTCTGGGGAGCGGCACACTTGTTGCAGGTGAGATTGGGCTGACAGGAGATTTAAGAGCTGTTCATAACAGCGAAAAGATTCTGAGAGAAGCAGCTCACCTTGGTTTCGAGAAAGTTGTTCTGCCGGTAAGAAATGCAGAGAAACTCAAGAAGGTTCTGGCGTCTGTCAATGAGGAAAGAAAACGAAACGGACAGCCTATTCTCCAGCTTCTTTCAATGAAAAACATCAGCGGCATCCGTAAGCTGTTCGGATAATAAGTTGTATAGAATGATTAAAGGGACATGGCAATTTGCCATGTCCCTTCATATATATATAGTAATAATAATGTGAATCAATGAGTTTCCGGTACTAAGCATCCTTCAGTATAAATCTGTGGAAGAATTCAACAAAAGTAATATCTTCACCGAGAGCAGTCTGCATAACATAAGCTGCAAGACCTGCTGTTGCCAGAATCATTAAGAATATGAATAATACTGTACCGATAAATTTTCTCATGTGTTTCTCCCTTAATACTATAGTGTTTTGTTATCTTAGAAAATCCAAGAACATACGAAGAGGAGTACGCCCAGTGCTGCGAAGCAGTAAGCACCGATTCTCCATCTCTTGTACTGCTTGTCAAGCTTAGCTCTTTCTTCTGCAGTTGGTTCCTGAGTAACCAGAGCCAGTGCCTCAACGTCGAGAGCTTCCTGAGGGATAGGTCTCTTACGTACGAAGAAGAAGTAGTAAGCAATTGCCAGAATGTCCCAGATAATGTTGTACCAGATAGCAACAGGATCGTATGCAAGAATCAGCAGGATGCCGAATGTTACACATGAGAAGATTGTTGCGAATGTACCTGCAGGACATCTGAAAGGTCTTTCCAGTTCTGGTTCTTTCTTTCTCAGCATGTAGAATGAAATGTAACCGATGATGTAGCACTGAATCTGGTTGTATGCGCACATCATTGCTACGATCTTGATTGAACCTGAGAGGATGAAGAAGATTCCCAGTACTGCGCAGAGTACTACTGCACGGTGAGGGCTCTTGAACTTAGGGTGAACCTTGCCGAACCACCTAGGGAAGTTGCCGTCTTCAGCCATAATGTAGATGTAACGGGCAGGGCCTGCAATACAAGGGTTCATTGTCGAGAAGTCACCGCCGAGAGTAATACCCAGACAAAGGATAATCAGCGGAAGACCGACAATTCCGGCGTATTCCATAGCTGATGCATATGGTGCAGCTGCTGTGTAAAGATCAGGAATGTGTTCTGCTGGTGTCAGTGCGCAGAGGAACCACTGGAATAAGAGGTTTACAGCCAGTACGCAGAATGGAGTGATCAGCAGAGCTCTTGGCAGAGTAATCTGAGGGAACTTAACCTCAGAACCCATACCAACGATAGTTTCAAATCCGAAGAAGCACCACAGTACGAGCAGTACAGCCTGTGCGAATGCGTTAACACCATGAGGGATACCAACGCCTGCAACCATCTCAGTAACACCTGAGAAGTCTGCTCTTGCGATTACTGTAGCGAACCATACCAGTGAACATGCCCAGAAGAAGAACATGAAGAAGTTCTGAGTCTTACCGTTCATTTCAGCTCCTCTATATGAGATGAAAGTGAACAGGATGAACAGACCGATTGCAGGAAGTGCTTTCCATAAGAAGATGGATGCATCGCAGCTTCCGTTGATCAGATCAATGAATGAATAGTCATTGTCATCTGTTGGAACATTCATGCCGAGTGCATTGAGCAGTCTAACGAAATAGTTTGAGAATGCCATTGATTCTGATGCTCCGATACCAATCTGAGCGAGAGTGTAGTTCCAGCTCTCGAATACAGCAGTAGGATAGTTGATGGCTCTCTTTGCGTAGGAATAAGTACCGCCGGCGAGTGGGAGTGCAGCACCAAGCTCACCATACATTGCGCATGGGAACA
>JALEUQ010000114.1 GCA_022780965.1 Clostridiales bacterium | reverse complement strand
TACTACGGTCTGTGCAAACTGGTCGACGCACTCTTCACGAGAGAGGAGCAGCAGAACAGACTGATTAATTCCTTCTCGCAGAAGGTTTCTCAGACTTTGGAAAGCCGAAGTATCATGGAGGCGCTTTCCAGCTCGATAATGCAGGAGATACCTGCCAGAAACATTTATATATGCATGCACGAAGGTAATGAGTACAAGTTCAAGTATGTATCAAGCCCGCTTGCTGCGGCATCTTTCTCTCTGAGAGATGATATTCCGTGCGTTGAGTATGCCAAAGCCAACGAGTCTTGTTTCTCCATGCGTGACTTCGAAAGCAGTCCTGCATATCTTTCCATGTGGGACAGCGAGAAAATGCTCTTCAGGCAGCTGGATGTGTCATGCATTCTGGCTTTGAAGGACAACAACAATGTTGTGGGTCTTGTGCTTCTGTCAAGGAAGGATAAGAACAATTCGTATACTGCCGGTGAGATGGACTTCCTGGCGACGCTTGGCTCGATTTCGGCAATTGCAATGAAGAATGCAGGACTTTATGAGCAGGTGGCAAGGGAGGCTAGAACTGATGCCATGACAGGCATCTACAATTACAGATATTTCATTCAGGTAATCAAGAGTGAATTCGAGAAAGAAGACCGGGACAATCTGGCGCTTCTGCTTGTGGATATTGATGACTTCAAGCTGTACAATCAGCTCTACGGGTCCAATGACGGCGACAATGTGCTTAAGGAAGTGGCAGGAATACTGGAGCGTCTGACTGTGGAGAGCGGTTATGCCTTCCGTTACAGCGGCAAAGTATTTGCCATTATTCTGCCGGGATATGATGCACGAATGGCCAAGACAATGGCGGAGCATATTCAGAGTGAAATCGGCAAGATAAATGGAGTAGGCATGCGAGCATCCCACAAGAAGCTTACTGCTTCATGCGGAATCTGCGTGGCACCTCATGCTGCATCAAGCTATACTGAGCTGATAGACAATGCCGATCTGGCTGTTTATAAAGCGAAAAATGCGGGTAAAGCCAATATTATTGTATTCAAGAGCAACGATTCAATATCATACAACCTGCACAAGAAAGTCGAACGGCTCAGTGAAATTAACAAAGATACTATTCTAGGTGAATCATCGCAGACTATTTTTGCCCTTATCGCTGCCATCGACGCTAAGGACCACTATACGGCTCAGCACAGTAAAAACGTGGCTCGTTACGCGGCAATTCTGGCCGCCGCCAACGGCATGAGCGATGATCAGATTAGAATGATTTTCGCGGCGGGTCTTCTTCATGATATAGGCAAAATCAGCATTCCTGAGTCAATTCTCGGCAAGGAGGGTAAGCTGTCGGATGAAGAGTTCGAAACAATGAAGAGCCATGTCAACTGGTCGATTGAAATGATAAGGCACCTGCCTTCAATGGACTATCTGGTTCCTGTAGCGGTAGGACATCACGAGAGATGGGACGGCAAGGGTTACCCTAGGGGAACTGCCGGAGAAGACATTCCTGTATCTGCAAGGTGTCTCGCCATTGCGGATTCATTCGATGCAATGACGACAGACAGACCATACAGGAAAGGCATGTCTGTTGAATATGCAGCCAAGGAGATTGCCAAGGGTGCCGGCACTCAGTTTGATCCGAAGCTGGCAGAGCTGTTCGTCAAGCTGATTGAGGAAAAGGAGATAATAGTTTTATCTCAGATGATGTAACTGAAAATTCACAGCTCGGATAATAAACGGATTAGAACAGAAAATGTTTTAGTCCGTTTTTTGTTCTGTAATATTAATAGAATATAGCGAAGGAAGAAGTATTAAAAGCTAAGGTAAAGGATATTTCTCCGATGATGGATTTGAAGAAATCCCAACAGCATAATCATATATAAATGCTGTTGGGATCTGATAGTTTTGTAAAATATGACTGAGAGTTTCGAAGTACTTGTTTACAGCTTCTGATTTGACATTATTGCCTTGTTTCTAAGGCATGGCCAGATGCAATCCGACATAAAACACCAAAATAACACTATACATATAAAAAAGCAGGCACGAGGCATTGAGCTTCGTGTCTGTTTTGTAATATCAGCGAGCATTCTTTTCTACAAGATCCAGGATAAAGTGTCGCTTCTCTTTTTCTGTCAGCTGTTCGAATCCATAGACGAGGATTCTGGTCTGTATTTCCCTGAAACTTTTGGCGCCAAGATTTCGGACGCTTTTAATTCTGCCTTCATTGAACCCCACGACGAGTTGACTTACAGTTTCTATACCCGCCCGTCGAAGAGCGTTGTAACTTCTAACGGAAAGTTCAAGCTGCTCTATCCCTGCATCGCATGCAGTGACGGAAAACCAGAGGGATACATTGATATTTCTGCCTAAATTGCCGGCGAGTGCGGATACAAGGCCTTGCTCAAGACAGGCTTTGTAGATGGTATCGGCTAATTCTGTTCTGTTAACGATTTCTGTTCTGTTCATGGCACACCTCAAATAAAATGTAGTTTATTCGGGGGTGATGCTTCCTTTGATTACATCGAGCACTGAACTTGCGCTTATGGAAAGTATGCCGCTGACAGATTTATAGATGTTGTTTACGAAACTTCGCATTGTCTTAATGTCCTGTGATACGCATATTGCAGCAAGCCGGCAGCTTCCTGTCAGCTGTATCAGCGTTACAGTTTCGGGTGCATCTGCGAAAATCTGTCTAGCTTCTTCAAAGTTCTCAGGTTTTATCTCGATATTAACCAGAAAAGTCATCATCTCCGGTGATTCCTGAGGATTGATGACAGCGCGGTATCCGCTGATAATTCCTGCGTTTTCAAGGGAGGCAACTCGGTTGCTCACCGCTGTCCTGGAAAGTCCCACGGTTTTTCCAATATCAGAGTAGGACATACGGGCATTGTTCTGCAGCAGTCTGATTATTTTGTTGTCTTTTTCATCGATACCGTTAATATGCATTTAATCCTCCGTAATCTGCAATTCGGGTGCGCACCTGACTGCGTGTTACGGTTAAATGATATCATTTATCGCATGGGTCCACAATAGGCCGGCAAACCATACGCAAGCATGAACGTGCGGTATGCAAGAATAATGAAATAAGGCAATCGAGATGATAGTCTCGATTGCCTTATTTATTGTGTCTGCAAATTATTCTACACTGCTATGTGGTTATTGAAGTACTCTATTTTTCTTCTACAATTGCTCTGTATGCTTCGGGAACTCTGTCTTCGAAGAATGTGTAATACTTTTCTCTAAGCACCTTTGTTTCACTCAAATCGATTTCAGCTGAAATCGAACCTTCGACTCTTTCATCAAGTGCTTCGATAACTTGACCTCTTGGATCGATTATTTTGCTTCTTCCGAAGAATGTAAGAATGCCTCCATCTCCGCCGATTCGATTGGCTGCAACCAGATGAAGAGTATTATCAAATGCTCTGGCTCTTGTCATCAGATCCCAGTCTTCTTCATGTTTGTTGATAACCGTTGGATCATATTCTTCTTCATAAGGATCCTCCCAGTTTGTGCTGATAACCAGAAGGTCTGCTCCTTTTAGTGCAAAACATCTCGCTATTTCAGGGAAAGCTGCATCCCAGCAAATCATGATTCCCAGTTTGCCGATTGATGTATCAAATACCGGTGTCGTGGTTCCTGCAACGCACCACTTCTTTTCGCTGTCGAATGGGTGAACCTTGCGATATGAACCGAGAACTTCTCCGTTTTCATCAATAAGCACGTTTGAGTTGTAGAGAATATCCGGATTTTCGGGATCTCTCTCAGCAAATCCAAAAGTCATAAGAGTGTTGTATTTTTTTGCCAATGCGGCCATTCTGTCAAGGCCTTCACCATGTGGAAGAGTTTCGGCAATCTGCTCAAACATTTCGCGTGTGCCTTCGTAGCCTGTCATTGCAAGTTCCGGCATAACAATAAGCTTTGTGTCGGGATACTTGGCCATTGTTTCGTGAACATGCTTTTCCATTAAGTCTAAATTGTATTGTTTATCTCCTAATTTAGGTTCCAGCTGAATACATGAAACTCTAATTTTCATTTTGTTTTTCCTCCGCTTTAACAAAGTCATCTGTTCCGGTTGAAATTATGTTCTTTATTTCTCTAATTGCAGGAACTGCGATAAGAACGAAGCCAACACAGAACCATACGAATGCAAAGATGAAGAAGATTGTTAATGTTGTCTGTGAAATCATATTTTACCCCTCCACTGTCTTAACTTCGTGATCTGGTTCGTAATCCTTGAGTTTATCGAAATCAAATTCGTCCTTGCTGAGGAATGAACCAATTAATACGACGATAACTGGTACCAGCAGTGAACACATGTTGCCGACGAATGTGTTCATGTCTGGATTTGGCCATAACTGCCAAGCTGCAATACCTGAACCAAGTCCAAGAACAATTGAAGCAATTGCAGTTTTTGAATTAACCTTCTTAGAAAATGCACCTGCAACGAAACAGCCTGCTGGTGCAGCAAAGAAGATGCCGCTTAATATGTCAAGCATCAGGAGTGACTTGCCCTTAAGTAAAATGGCAACGATAATAACGATAACTCCAATTATGAATGTAACCTTACGGCCAAAATTAATTGTCTGGAATTCATTAGCGGTCTTATTGATATACTTCTTATAGAAATCTGTTGTAAACAATGCCTGAATTCCGGCGAAACAACCACCTCCGGTTGTCATGGCAGCCATAAATACCATAAGTACAAACATGACTGCACCAAGGCCGCCGCCGTATATTAACTTCATCAGATATGGTGCCGCTTCTGAAGCAAGTCCGATGTCTTTTCCCAGTGAAAGTGTTGCGCCACCGAAAATGGAACCGCAGATAATAGGTACCGGCATCCATGCAAATACAGTACCTATAATATATGCTCGGAAGAGTGACTTGGAATTACCGCAAGCAATTGCTTTGGAATAGTAACCCTGGTCTAGAAGAACCTGACCTGTAGCAACTACAACAGCAATCATTCCGTATCGGAAACCTGCACCTGAGAAGAAGTTCAGAGCATCTTCGTTGTAGTATGGATTGCTTGGATCTGTTGAAGCATTTACCAGTCCCTGGTATATTCCGTCGAAGCCTAGAGTCTTCAGTACAAGAGGAACTGTAATAATCAAGATGATTGAGATTATGAAGAACTGGATAACATCGTTAAAAATTGAACCTCTAAGTCCTGCTTTTGCAATATAAATTGTAACAACTATAATAGGTACTGCACAAGCTATCTCGTAAGGAATATCAAACATTGAGTTGAATACGATACCGATACCAACAGCCTGTTCGATAAGAATATACATTGTAACGCCGATACCGAAGATGAAGAATATCTTCGATGTTGTGCTGCCGAATCTCTGTTCGATAAACTCTGTAAATGTTGTGCACTTAGGCATCTTTTTTCTTATATGAAGAATGAGAGGAATAAGAACAAAGAAAGGTAATGCATTACCCCATGCATAACTTACACCACCTGAGATACCATATGACATACCGGCTTCTGCTGAAGCCATCAGTGTTGTAGCCCATACCCAAGAAACCATTACACTGGCTGAAATAAGAGCGGCAGGAATACCTCTACCTGCAGCTACAAAATCGTCTACGCCTTCGATCGGAAATTTCTTTGATACAATAAACGAAATTCCGATGAACAGAATCGCAAATACTACCAGAATAATATATCCAGTAAAATTGCCCATAATGTCTACCTCCATTTAATATGTTGATAACTTATCTAAGAATTTGCGCAAATATTCTCGCAAATTATTTTAGCAAGTACCGTGCCAACAATGGTTAAGCAAGACAAATGCTGAAAAACAGCCATTTAAATAAGTTTGTCGTGAGATCAGATCAGCATCATTACTGTAAAGTATTCCGTACATAATTATCTCGAAAAGCCTGTAAATATTGATTTTGCAATAAAAAACGACGGTGTAAGTAAAACTTTACACCGTCAGGAATAGTTTACACTATTTCGTATTTGTTCATCTTATCATATAGGGCGGTTCTTGATATTTTCAGTATTTCTGCAGTTTTACTTCTGTTTCCACCCGTTTTTTTCAAAGCATTTTTAATAGCAGCTATCTCCGCATTGGTTCTGATTTCATCAAGTGAACCTTCCAAAGCAATAGTCTTATCAATCGCGACAGTACTTGTGCGTGCTGTGAACCCGGACATGTCTTCCACTTCCAACGTATCTCCCTGACATAGAATCATGCCTCTTTCAAGTACATTGTTCAACTCTCTAACGTTGCCCGGCCAGTTATACATCATCAGCATTTCCATTACCTGCGGTGAAATGTATTTAATACTTTTTGCCATGCTTTTGTTAATTTTATTTATAAAGTGCTGCGCTAGAAGAGGAATGTCTTGCCGCCTGTCTGCAAGCGGCGGGATATTTATTTCAACGACATTCAATCTATAGTACAAGTCTTCTCGGAATTTCTCATCAATTACCATTTGCAGTAAGTCTTTATTGGTTGCGGCAATTACTCGAATATCAACCGGAACAACAGTGCCGCCAATCCGTGTCACTTCTTTTTCCTGAAGCGCTCGCAATAACTTTGGCTGTATATGGTAAGGCAGCTGATCGACTTCATCCAAAAACACAGTGCCTCCATTTGCTTTCTCAAAGAGTCCGATTTTACCACCCTTTTGTGCCCCGGTAAAAGTTCCTTCCTCATAGCCGAACAGTTCAGATTCAAACAAGTGTTCAGGAATTGCAGCACAATTTATCTCTATCATTGGGCCGTCGCAGCGCATAGACGAATTATGTATGGAATGTGCAACCAGCTCCTTTCCGGAACCTGTTTTTCCTGTAATAAGAACAGTTGAATTAGATTCGCTTAGATTTGCAATTTGTCTACGTACGAAATTGGCCTCCTTGCTTACTCCAATAAAGTCATTAATACAATATTTGATTTTCCCTTCTCGTTTGCTTGCTTCATACATGGACTCAAATGTTGCATCAAGATTTATCAGTCCCTTTTCTTGGTAATCCTTCAATTTGTTAAGGAATTCTGTCAAATCCTTTCCGTCAGTAAATAAGTCGTAGTCCATTGCCCCAACCAGCTTGTCGCCTTTGTATAGTGGAACAATTCGTGCAATGTTGGTTACATCAGACGAAAAATAAAAACAATTATCATCTGATACACCAGACTCAAGAACAGCCGTAATTTTTGAAAGGGGATGAATATCATTTACATGTTCTCCGACAACTTTATTTGGCAAAGGTCGCTTGTTATATGCTTCAACCATAAAGTACATCTCAGGAGACATGTATTTTATATAGCCTTTTTCATCTGTAACAATCAGATTTTTAAAATGATCCAAAACTAAATGACATTCTTCAAGTGTCATGTCGAAATTATCTAAACCATTAACAGCCATATATTCACCTCACTTCATGCTAAATAACGTATCAATTCTGTAATACCGTATCAATTCGAGTCATGCATGATGACTAATTTTAACACAATGAAATATGACAAGTAAATTTCTATATTGAGAAATTGATTGATTTGTTCACGTTTCCTGTCTGTTTTGTGATACAATAAGGAACTGCTATTTGTTTGGAGGAAAGAATTATAATGAAAACTACACTAAGAGAACGGCTTCTATTCATAATTCCATCAGCGGCAGGCATCATGCTGTTCATGAT